>CAYSRK010000303.1:0-3208 GCA_964433385.1 uncultured Spirochaetales bacterium | reverse complement strand
AGCCACCACAATGTCGGCGGGCTCCCCGAGGGGCTGCGGTTTACGCTGATCGAACCGCTTAAGGAGCTTTTCAAGGATGAGGTGAGGCTGCTGGGGCGCGAGCTGGGTCTGCCGGAGGAGCTGGTTGACCGTCATCCTTTCCCCGGGCCCGGGCTCGGGATCCGCTGCATAGGGGAGGTTACCGCTCAGCGCCTTGAGACACTCAGGGAAGTGGATGCGATCTTTATTGAGGAGATTCGTGCAGCCGGTCTCTACCGGGAGATTTGGCAGGCGCTTGCCTGCCTGCTGCCGGTAAAGAGTGTCGGGGTGCAGGGTGATGAACGAACCTATGAAGAGGTCTGCTCGCTGCGGGCAGTCACCAGTGAGGACGCGATGACTGCTGACTGGTACCGTTTTCCGCCCGAGGTGCTGGAACGGTGCGCCGACAGAATCTGCAATGAGGTAGCGCACGTTAACCGCGTACTCTATGATATCACCTCAAAACCGCCGGGAACCGTCGAGTGGGAGTAGGCTGCTATGACGTGCCGATGACCACCATGGTGACTGCGAAGATGATCAGCGTCATGACCGTATAGAGGACGAGGAGGTTGTTGTAAAACTCCGATTCCTTCTTGAACGTATCCCCGAGAAAGACCGGAAGGACGAACGGCGGGGGGAGCAGGAAGAAGGTGACGAAGGCGTAGACCATCATGGCGTCCAGCTCCATAATCCAGCGGTCGGTAATAAAGAACAGCAGGAGACTGCCTGCAGCGGTTATAATGAAGCGCGAACTGATCAGCTTGATCGCCTGACCCCAGTTGACGGAGGTCAGCTTCAGCTGAAATCCGATAGCAAGAAGGATCAGGGGCGTGGTGATCCTCCCCGCAGTATCGAGTGCGGATACCAGACCGATTACAGGAAGCGAATCCTTCACCAGTGCGTAGAGACCGGTAAGGTTCACCGCGAGGGAGAGGAATATGGCGATGATGATCGGGGAGGTGATGAATGAGAGGCCGATCCTGCGGGCGCTGATGCGGCCGTGATTCTCCGCTTCGAGAAGCGGGACGTAGAAGAACCAGATGAACAGCTCGTGCCCGAGACCGAGAAGAAGAATCGAGGGCAGGTTCTCAATCCCGAAGAGGGCTGTAAAGAGGGCAACTCCCACCATACCGAACTCAAACCCCGTGTAGAAGAAGGGCGAGAGCCGCACCTTGATGAAGCCGGTCCTTTCCAGACCGAGACCGGCGAGGAACAGCACCACGCACAGCAGGAACACGGCGGCAAAGAGCAGCAGATAACGGCTGGTAAACTCCATCGAGAGAAAGGAGAGAAACAGCAGGGCCGGAAGCCCGACGTAGATGATGAGCTTCTTCAGGCCTGATACGACCTCCTCGGTGAGGATGCCCCGCGACCTCAGCAGCGCCCCGACGGCGATGATGAGAAATATCGGAATAAAGCGGACGGTGATCTCAAGCATTGAATTCCACTTCCTCTTTGTACTTCTCCAGCATCTTTTTCCCTTCCGCCTCGTCAACCCGCAGCAGCAGCGCTCCTCCGGCTATGAAGAGCAGCAGGATGGAGAGTATGCCGATCCGGTTGCTCCCGGTCAGCAGGGTGACGATGCCCATGAGCGCCGGCCCGATGACGGCGGCAAATTTTCCGAGCATATTGAAGAACCCGAAGAACTCGGCAGCCTGCTTCTCCGGGATGAGGCGGGAGTAGTAGCTTCTGCTCAGCGCCTGAATCCCGCCCTGAAAGAGACCAATGCAGACTGCAAGGAGATAGAAGTGAAGGATGGTACGCATGAAGTAGCCGAGGATCGTCAGAACTGAGTAGGCTGCTATTGCGATCAGAAGCGCTTTTTTTACTCCGATACGCTGCCCAAGGGTGTTGTAGAGCAGTGTGGCGGGAAAGGCGACGAACTGAACGATCAGGAGGGCGACGATAAGGGATTCAGAGGGGAAGCCGAGAGAGGAGCCGTAATCTACCGCCATGCGGATAATGGTGTCGACTCCGTCGATATAGAACCAGTAGGCAAGAAGAAAGAGACTGACAACTTTAAGATAGCGGATTTTACGGAAGGTTTCCCGCAGCTGCCCGATCCCGGCTGCCCCCGCCTCCGACGGCTTTACCTTATGGGCAAAGACCGGTTCCTGGACGAATACCATGATAGGGATGGAGAAGAGCGCCCACCAGATGGCGACGGTCAAGAATGCGATCCGCACGGCGGTTGAAGCGTCCGCAATGCCGAAGAACTGGGGTTTCAGGTACATCAGCACATGGATTAGGAAGAGAAGCCCGCCGCCGATGTAGCCGAGGCCGAACCCGAGCGAGGAGGCGAAGTCGATCTTCTTCTCCGATGCAACGCTGGGGAGGAGGGAGTCGTAGAAGATGTTTGCCCCGGAAAATCCCACCGTTGCAGAGATGTAGAAGACAATGGCCAGCTGCCAGTATCCGGCCTGCACAAACCAGAGTCCGCCGGTCATGATACACCCGAGGAAGGCAAAGAAGAGCAGCATTTTCTTCTTGAAACTCCCCCGGTCTGCAATTGCTCCGAGAACCGGGGCGAGGGCGGCAACAATGATTGAGGCGATGGAGTTGGCCATACCGAGGTAGAAGGTGCTCTGCTGGACGGAGGAGCCGGAGGACCAGTAGGCTTTGAAGAATACAGGAAAGAAACCGGCTATGACGGTTGTTGCGAAGGCGCTGTTTGCCCAGTCGTAGAGCGACCAGGCGAGAATACCTCTTTTCGTATCTTTCATACAGTTTCCTTCCTTACAGAGCGCTTGAGGATAGGGGCGTTTTTTTCCGCTTTACTCTCATATTACTTGATCCTGCGGTAAAAGTCATGTAAAAAGGGTGTTCAACGCCATACTTGATTCACGGGAAACGCTTCTCATGGATCTGCGGGTTTTTCACGCTGCCGGCCATCCAGCGGCACAGCAGCTGCTTCCGCTCCAGATCTGAGAGCTGCGACTCCAGCTCTTCTGCGTTAAGCCGGCTGCGCATTGCAGCGAGGGTAAGGGCGCAGCTGACCGATATATTGAAGCTTTCCACAAACCCGTACATCGGGATCCGCACGAACAGATCGGCGCTGTCAAGCGCTTCATCGGTGAGTCCGTCGAGCTCCGTCCCGAAGAGGAATGCGGTTTTCCCCGGGTTCAGATCCACCTGATCCAGGGTGATGTCCTGAGCGTGCGGAGTCATGGCGGCTATCCGGTAGCCCCGG
>CAYSRK010000302.1:0-5614 GCA_964433385.1 uncultured Spirochaetales bacterium | reverse complement strand
AATCATTGGAGATGCAGGCAACAGCATACGGTGCTGCATAAGATAGGAAGAGAAAAATCAGAGTCTTTACAGGCTCTTGGTAGACTTTTTATAGGAGCAAAAAACATGCTGCTGCTGCGTTGATGCGTGATCTAAGGAGCACAAGATGTCAAATCAGGCAAAACTCCGTCCTAATAAACAGCTGACCCCTCTCATCCTCCGCACAGCTGCAGCGCTTACCCTTTTCCTTGCCGCTTCAGGGCTGATGTATGGCAGCTCTTCCCGGGCGGCCCTGGTCATCGGCAACGGTAATTATGAGCATACGACGAGGCTGGCCAACCCGGTAAACGATGCCAGGGACGTGGCTGCTGCCCTGGGGGAGTTCGGCTTCAGCGTCACGCTGGTGACTGATGCCACCGCCGGGGAGATGGAGCGGGCAATCCGGGAGTTTTCGGACTCGGTCTCTTCGGCGGGTACGGAGACGGCTCTTTTCTACTATGCCGGGCACGGGATTCAGTATGAGGGGGTCAACTACCTGGTTCCGGTCAATGCCGACATCCGGGAGAGCTATGAGCTCCTTGATAAGGCGGTCAGCATGGACCGGGTCTCCAACGGGCTTGACCGGGCCGGGTCGGCGTTCAACCTCTACCTGCTTGATGCCTGTCGGGACAATCCGTTTTTCTCCTCCCGCAGCGCCTCGCGGGGGCTTTCTGTTATGGGAGCCGGGGGACGGGGAAACATGGTGGTCTTCGCCACTTCCCCCGGTAATGTGGCCCTTGACGGGTCAGGGCGCAACAGCCCGTTCACCTCCGCCCTGCTTGAGCATCTGCAGACGCCGAACCTGGGTATCCGGGACCTGATCACCGAGGTGCAGCGGACGGTGCAGGTCTCCACCGGGGGACGCCAGATACCGTGGGTGAACACCTCCTTCACCGGGGAGTTCTACTTCCGCACGGCAGAGGAGCAGCTGCAGGAGAGCCGGGAGGAGCTGGGGGTGCTTGAGGATGAGCTTGCCGCGCTGGAACGGGAGATTGCCGAGCGGGAAGCGGCGATAGCCGCATCCGACAGCACAGAGGAGAAACGGCGGCTTGAGCTGGAGCAGCAGCGGGCGAAGGCGCTGGAGGAGTCGAAGCGGCTGGAGGCGCAGCGGCTGTCTGAACTGGAGGAGCAGGCGCAGGAGGTGCTTGCCTCCCGGCAGGCGCAGGAGGCTCTGCGCGCTGAGATGGAGGCGCGTCTTAGTGCCCAGCAGGAGGAGCTTTCCCGGCAGGCTGCCGAGCGGAGAGCGGAGCTGGAGCGGCTGCAGGGAGAGGGGAGGACGGCTGAAGATCTGAGGAGCCGGCTGGAGACGATAGCACAGCTAAACCGGGCGATAGCCGAGATCGGAAGCCGGTATGAAGAGATAACGGAGAAGACGCTCAGTGAGCTTGACGGGCTGCACCGGCAGCGGGTGTCCGCCTACCGGGAGAACAATCCCCGGGATCCGTGGGAGACGGCGGGAGAACATGAGCAGCGGATCAGGGCCGGCCTGGAGGCACTCCAGGAGGAGTACGAGCTGCAGCACAGGGAGCAGGAGGCGGAGCTTTCTGTCCGGCTCGAGCGTGAGCTGGTACCGCTGGAGGAGCAGCTGCAGCAGGCGAAGTCCGAGCTTGACGGAATGCGGTTTCGCCCCGGGTCTGAGGCAACCGCAGTGGAGGTGAATCCGTTCAACGCCGAGCAGAAGCGGTTTCCGATTACGCTGCGGGTTGCCGATTCGAGCATCAGCTATGCGGTGCCGCTCAGCTATGCGATTGAAAGCCAGGACCGCGATGAGATCCGGGAGGAGTACTACCGGGTCTTCAGTGCCTACGAGTCGGAGGCGTTAGTCGGCCAGGCGGAGTACGCGGTGTACGAACTGCAGCCGGATGTATGGGGGGTCTTTCCCCTGCGCAGCGAGGTGGTGAACCTGCTTGAGGGAGATGCGGTCCTGATATCCAGCGGCACGGGAGAGGCAAGCGTCAGGATAGGCAGTCCGCTGGTCCTGTTCACGGCAAAGGAACAGGTGACCATGAGCAAGCCTGCCTCGGATCAGTTCCGGGATACGCTGCTGGTAACCGGGCTTCCTCCGGGAGCGGTGCTTGACAACGGGATGGCCCAGGCGACGGTCAGTGAAGACCGGATGCTCCTGAAGCTTGAGCAGAGGAGCTATGTGCTTTCTGCTGACAGCCGCTGGTTTGCCGAACCGCTGCGCGTATCCGTGAACCGGGAGCAGAAGCCGGATGATCTGGTCTGGGTTGACTTCAGCCGGGAGACGCAGCTCATAGGGGAGTTTCTCCTGCCCCGCACGGACCTGGAAGTGTCCGTCAGTCCTGAAGCAGTGTCTACTGACCAGCCGTACCTGGACTCCCGGGAGCAGGAGGAGGGGCTTTTATACCGGCTGGACCCGGGAGTGTATACAGTCTCCTACCGGTTGCCGGAGGACCGCTATGATGCGGGGAGTATCCGCGTTGAGGTTGAACCGGGACAGCGGCACACCTATGATCCGGGAGATGTGCAGCTCTCCCTGCCCTACCGGCAGGAACTGAAACTGGATGAGCGGGAAGAGGTGGAGCGGAGAATCGGGAGGCTTCCCGGCAGGCAGGCGCTCTCCTTCGGGCTTATCGGATCCGGGGCGGCGGGGGCTGTAGCAAGCTACCTGAGCTACCTGAAGTACGCCGATTCGGTTGAGCGGTATGATGCGGCAGAACTGACCGAAGATGCCCAGAGGTATCGTCAGGAGGCGAATCTGTGGGGCACCCTGTTTACGGTGAGCATCGGGATCGGGGCAGGAGGGAGTGCTGCAGGGGGATACCTGGCAGTGACTGCCCCGGGTCTCAGGGATAAGCTGGAGGGCGAGAGGGAGAACATTGAGCGGCAGATTGCGCTGCTGAACGCCGAGGCGGCTGCGCGCAAGGCTGAGGAGGCGCGGGATGCGTTCATGGAGTCCGGCCCTGCCGGTCTTACGGAGGAAACTGCTGCAGGCTGGTACAGTGAAGAACTGCAGGACACCGCTGATTATACTCCAGTCCTCTTAGCGCAGTGGGAAGCGATGAACTATGCTGTTGGGGATACAGGACCGGCCGGGGGAATTATCTTCTATGACAAAGGCAGATACAGTGACGGGTGGCGGTATCTGGAGGCAGCGCCCTACGGATGGTACAACGGAGGAAGTGACCCCAAGTTTGAGTGGGGGGGATACGGCACTATAGTGGGAACATCAACAGGAACAGAAACGGAGAAAGCCAATACTGATAAGATAATCGCCAAATTGGGAGCAGGTACGTATGCGGCGGAAGTCTGTGCTGATTATTCGGTAACGGTGAACAGTGTCCTCTATGGTGACTGGCTTCTCCCCTCGAAGGATGAGCTTAATCAGATGTATCAAAACCTACATATACGCAGAAAAGGAGGTCTGTCACCCTACAGCTTCTATTGGAGCTCATCAGAGAGCAGTGGCAGCGATGCGTGGTTACAAGACTTCCAGGAAGGCAGCCAATATCTGTACTACAAAAATTTCGAATGCTCAGTTCGCCCCATCCGGGCTTTTTGAGCTGTTCATTTCTCTGGATCCTGATCTGTCATTTTTTTCGGCTGCTTCAGTTGGTGTTTGCTGAACTGCGGGTCCGTCCGGTCCATCCTGCATGACCGGGATGCTGCTTGTGTGCTTTAGGAAGGGGCGAATATCTGATTCAATTGATTGTTTTGCTTTTCTGACATGTTAACACTAACTGTCAATTATCGTATACTGCTTTCAGGTACCCGCCATGCTTTTCTTCATGTACCGGAACGTCAGTTCAGGAGTCTGCCATGCGCGATATTATCGATCTTGCCCTCCAGGAAGATCTCCGGGATATCGGAGATGTGACAAGCAGCGCAATCTTCACCGATGAAACTGCCGATTTTCTGCTGATCAGTAAAGGTTCCGGGATTCTCTGCGGTCGGGCGACCGCTGAAGCTGTGCTGAAGAGGGTTGATCCCTCCATCACGGCAGTTTTTATCAAACAGGACGGCGCCCAGCTCGAAGCTGGAACTATTGCTGCGAAAATATCGGGGCCGGTCGTATCCATTCTCACCGCAGAGCGGACCATGCTCAACTTCCTCTCCCACCTCAGTGGGATCGCCACGAAAACCCGCAGGTACGCAGAGGCTGCCGCCCCGGCAGTTATCCTTGATACCAGGAAGACTATCCCGGGCATGCGGGAGCTGGAAAAATATGCTGTTACCTGCGGAGGGGGAAAGAACCATCGTATGGGGCTGTTCGATATGGTGATGATCAAGGACAACCATATCGATGCCGCCGGCGGCATCACGAAAGCCGTGGAAGCAGTCCGGAACACCTGGAAAGACCAATTCAGCATCGAGGTTGAAGCCCGCACCATTGAGGAGGCCGAAGAGGCCGCAGCCTGCAAAGCCGACCGGATTCTCCTCGACAATATGAGTACTGAGATGATGCGCGAAGCGGTTCTGCGGATCGCCGGGGCTGCTGAGACCGAGGCATCGGGCAACGTAACGCTCGAACGAGTCGCAGAAATCGCCTCGACTGGAGTCGATTTCATCTCAGCCGGCAGTCTCACCCACACGGTGGAGGCATTTGACTTCTCCCTGAAAAAGGCTCCTCTGCCCCGCAGCAGCAGCTCAGCAAGTATATCTGCAGCCGAACGGATACAGGAGGCTGAGAGTGAAGAATCAATAGTTGAGCAGATCAGGAGGGTAAGGAAACAGCTGGGAGAGCGGGTCCTGATCCCCGTGCATCACTACCAGAGACCCGAAATTGCCGCAGTTGCCGATATCATCGGTGACTCCTACAAACTTGCCGTGGACGTCAGCCGGAGCTCCGCAGAGTATATTCTCTTCTGCGGAGTCCGTTTTATGGCTGAGGGGGCGGCAGTCCTGGCCGGCCCCCGGCAGAAAGTGGTTATGCCGGAACCTGCCGCAGGCTGTCCCATGGCCGACATGATCACCGCCGAGGAGGCTGAGGCAGCCCTCAATTCGATTGAGAACCTTACCGGCACCCGCCCTGTCCCGATCGTCTACATGAATGCCTATGCCGATATGAAAGCCCTCTGCGGGAGAAACGGAGGATCAGTCTGCACCAGCTCCAATGCGGCCCGCATCATGGAATATTACCTGCGTCAAAACAGGCCGATCTTCTTCGCCCCCGACTGGTGTCTCGGCAGCAACACTGCTGCGCAGCTCGGGATACCGAAGAGTCGGATCGCCTCAGTCCGGAGAAACGGTACCGTTGAAACGGGGGAAAGCAGCAGCGATACCCGGCTGTACCTGTGGGACGGCAACTGCAGTGTTCATCAGTACTTCACCGCCTCTCAGGCGGAGACCATGCGCAAAGCTCACCCCGGGATAACCGTCATTGTCCACCCCGAGGTGCCGCCGCTGACTGCCGCGGCAGCCGATCTCACTGGTTCAACTCAGGATATCTACAACAGAATCCGCGAAGCTCCCCCCGGGTCATCCTGGGCAGTCGGCACGGAGTACAGCTTCGTTACCCGTATGGCTTCTGAGTTTCCCGATAAGGAAATCTACCCGCTCTGCACCTCAGTCTGCCGGGATATGGAAATGACGACCCCGGAGAAGCTGCTTGCACTGCTTCAGTCCATCGCTG
>CAYSRK010000301.1:0-5062 GCA_964433385.1 uncultured Spirochaetales bacterium | reverse complement strand
CAGCCTCCTCGAAGAGGTTCCTCAGTCCAGGTCACATTCTTCACATTGACGCAGGAGCCGTACATGAAGGGTATATTGCTGAGACCTGCCGAACCGGTTCCCTAGGTCCCCCTTCACCCGAGGCGCTGCAGATGATCGAAAATTGTTATGATCTGGAGCAGCATATGCTTCCCTATCTCGTTCCCGGCTCAGCTGTTTCCGGTATCCAGAGGGAGGCCGATTCCTACCTGAAGAAGTATCATCCTTCGGCAGATGCTCAGTTCATTGCTCATGGGATTGGAATGGTGCACCATGAGAAACCGGTAGTTTCTTTGTCGTCGCAGGAGATTCTTTCGGCCGGCATGGTACTCTCTTTGGAGATGGAATTCAGGAGCAGAGAGACCGGGCACGTGAAGATTGAGGAGATGGCAGTTACCAGATCGGGGGGATGTGAGGTTATGACGCCGGGAGGCGGCAGCATGACTGCTGCCGATGCAGATGCATGAGGATGATTGCAGTCAGCCTTTCCGCCCCCATGATCAAGGGGGTAAAGGAAGGGGAGACAGCAGTGAGGGAGGGGACGACCTTAGGGGAACTGCTGACTCAAGCTGGTATCAGAAATCCTGATGATATGCTGATGTTTGTCAATCAGGAAAGGGCAGAACCGGGGAGAGTACTGCATGATGCTGATCAGGTCAGGGTATACCTTCTGCTGTCAGGAGGCTAGCGGCTAGAGGCCCAGTACAAAGGAGCCCGCATTGGTGAGGTGGGCTGTCATCTTCTCGGCAGCCATCTTTTCGTCCCCTGCAAGTATCGCACTCAGGATCTCGTAGTGTTCGCTGCAGATGTCGTGGTATCTTCTTCTTGTGTACTTTTGACCGAAGTGGTTGCGGATACGGGTCATCCGCTCCATGAGTCCGGTGTAGATCGTTACCAGGTATTCGTTATCGAGGGACCTGACAATGGCAGTATGATTTTTCTCATAGGAACCCCACTCGAAGGCGTAAACCTCCATATCGGTTCCCCCGTCGAGAATCTGTTTGCATTCATCCCGCAGGTTTCTCAGTTCTTCATTCCCCCCCAGTGCGGCCGCCCGGGCGGCAACGCCTGATTCCAGAATTTGGCGGATCTCAAACACGTCCTTTATTTCATTCTGGGTAATATGAGAAATGGTGGATCCTCTGCCCGGGATGTTCTCTACAAATCCTTCCTGTTCAAGCTGGCGCAGCGCCTCTCTGATCGGGGTTTTGCTGACGCCAAAATCTTTGGCAAAGACCGCCTCATTGATCGGCATCCCAGGCTTCAGTTCCACAGTAATGATTTTATCCTTCAGGAGGGTGTAAACCTGCGTTTTTTTGTTTTTGGGTGCGTCTTTTGTCATATAGTACCTGCTTAATTCCTAGGGTTCGGATAACACTTCCTATCTAAGTATACTCCAATTTCACAATAAAAAACTATTGTATAATCAAAGTATACTAAAATTTTTTTCTTCCCCTTTTCTGCCATATTATCTATGTATAACATGCAGTATGCCAGTATATATTATGATAAAAAGATTTATAACTACTAATTTAGTTAGTATAAGCAAGGTAATAGAAGTAGTAAGCAGGTAGGGCAGGGAGAAAAAAAAGTGTTGACAATATATAATACTTAAATAATAATTGCGTTATATATTAATTATACCGAACTGCCCTCCAGTTGGAGCATTCCGCTGAACGTATACCTGCCTGCCTTCCACCGTGAATAAACTCTGCTGCCGGACAGCTAGGAGGAGGTCACATGAACAGATGGTTTCTTGTTTCCAAACGGGCAGCTGCAGTGCTGGTACTGCTCATGGTTTGTTTCGGTGTCGGCGCAGCCGCAGTAGAGGAGGGTGAGTTTTACACAAAGGCAGAATTTACTGCCAAAATAGCGGACTTTTTCGAGTGGCCTCACCCGGATGAGTACAACGATATCTGGAAAGTGCCGCTTGAGCCGATCAATGATGTATCAGCCGACACCCCGTTCAGCAGACAGATTGAGACTGCCCTGGAGGAGGGAATCATCGAGCTGGATGCAGAGGGGAACTTCTACCCTGATGCCTTGATAACCGGTGATGAGGCTGCGGCGATTATTGCGGATGTGTACGAGCTTTCAGGTAATGATCTTAACCTGCTGGCTCCGCTTCGCGGCAGGAGTGTCATCTCTAAGGCTTTTGCTGACGGCGTATTTGCAGCTGTGGCCGGATCAATAGTAGCTCCCGTGCAGGCAGTCCCAAAAACAAATGCGGTAGCCCCGAGACGGTATGTGAAACTGTGGTGCCCCACACCCGGAGCGACGATATTTTTTACCAGCGACGGGGCAGAGCCCACGATGGACAGTGAAATCTATACCGTAGCGACTCAGGGACATATCAACGAAATGCTCAGCAACAGTGAGCTCCCTGAGAAGGATGTTGTCTACAAAGCAGCAGCTATGAAGAGCGGTATGCAGGACAGCGCTGTGAAAACGTATACCTGGCATCTCTACAGACCGGTCGTTGATGATTTCCAAGCAGATCTTGTTTTGGAAGCTACTGAAACGAGTCCGGCAGTATACAGAGTCTACAATGATTCCGAGTCGGTGCGTGCGATGGCGTGGTACATCGAGGGTTCCGAGCGAGGGGTTCTGTTCGATGCGCTGCAGACTATGCCTGCAATGGTTGATTTAAAGACATTTGTTGATGAGCAGATTGCGACAAAACCCAATTTTCTCATTGTGGGACATTCCCATGGAGATCATTCAGCTCAGATGATGAGCTACCTGAAAGCCGGAGCGGATGTCTACATCAACAAACGGGGCTTTGCGCCGATTTCCAAAGCAGGTTATTTCCCGGCAATGGTTCCGGACCCCGAGTATCAGAAAAAAGTTATGGACATTGAGGAGGGGGATACCTTCTCGCTCGGTAACTGTGAATTCCGCGTTTTTGCCCATCCTGGCCATGCTGATGACAATATTATCATCCAGGATATCCATAATGGACTGATTTTTGCCTCCGATATTTACGGGTGCACCAGAGCCGGATCAGCGGACAATGTAGGAGTTTCGGGGGTTAAGGTTGATCTGCTGCTTTCCATAACCCAGCAGGTTACTGCAGGGTTTCTTGCCGATGGCGGGAAGATTGAGATGCTCTTTACCGGCCATGATGAATCGCCGCTGTATGCAAACAACATAGCGCTGTTTGAGCAGGCTTTGCAGCAGGTTGTGGATTACGGCGAAGCAGCCTGTACTCCGACTCTGCGGGGAAAGAACAACCGGCCCGGTTCCAGAACAACGCTGGTAGGTGATATGTGGCGGGATGGAACAGACTGGATAGCGCTGGGCATAGGCGGCATCATGGGCGATGATTATGACTACCTGACCAGTGAACCGAAGAACTACAACGGCAACGGGTTCAAGAAGTACTCAGAACTGTCAAATATTGTGTTTGAGGGGGGTGATCTTGTCGGCGTGGACCTTGCCTGGGATGTTACCCCTGAAGACTTCATGTTCGGCGGTGAGCTGACTGCAGGGGTGCCAAACAGTGTTCCCGACAAATTCGACCCGTGGACATATGATTACACGGTCAGCGTTCCAGCTGAAACTGATGTGATTACCGTCATTCCTACTCCGATGTCAACCCAGATCAGCTATATGACGCTCAACGGGCTTATCGTAGACTATGAATCCAGAAATGATGTCGAAGTTGCCGATGGGGATGTGATTTCTGTCGAGCTGGTTGCAGCTGATGCTATAACCTCCAGCAGGTATACATTTACTGTGCGTAAACACTAAGATTCGTTGACGACAGGCAGCTGATGCACAGCTGCCCGGATTATCCGGGCAGCCTGCATCAGCTGATCTCTGCTGTCGATGACAAGGGGAACATACCGATGATGAAGGTTGTCTGCATGACTCTGTTGTGTCTGTTTGGCGCTCCTGTGCTGCTTTTCTCCCATCCGCATATGGCCATTGATGCCTATCTGGAGTTCGAGCTGGATGGAGGAAGCTGCCGCAGCATCAAGGTGGAACTTACCTTTGATCCGATTTTCAGTGCGGCTATCATCGGTGAATATGATCGGGATAGAAACGGGGAATTTGACCTGGTCGAAACTGAAAGCCTGCGGGATGGCGCCTTTGAGAACCTGAATAAATTCGGGTATTTTGTGTTCCTGCGCGAAGGGACATACCAGACAAATCCGAAACATGTTACCGATTTTCAAGCCGAAAAAAAAGGGTACTTTCTTGTGTACCGTTTTCGCGTGCCTCTCGGCGGCACGGTATTCGCTGAGTCCGATGACTTCAGTGTGGCAATATTCGATTCTACCTACTACTGTCAGATCATCTATCCCTCGACAGCGGCACGGGCAGTGGGGTTGGACGGCGGAAAGCCGGCAGCTTCAGCGAGGATATCGCACGGGCTGAATATGGAATTTCCGGTCTACTACAATCCATCAGGCTCCCCAAACGACGGACGGGTGTATACCCAATGGGAGCGCGGACTCCAGACCGCATTTCCTGACGAAATTCGCATACGCATAGGACTATGAATATGCGGTGCATCACAGCGAAAATACTGCTTCTGACGATACTTCTGTCTGCGGTTCCATTGTTCACCAGTTTTGCGAATCCGTTTCTCAAAGACAGCGAATCTGTAGTGCGCACCCCGACTCATACCGGCGTGATGCCTGAGTACCAGATGAATCTGAGAAATCGTGCTGCCCAGTCATTACAGTCGTTTCTGCAGGAACCGACTTTTTCTGCACTGGCAATCTTATTAGGGGCGTCCTTTCTCTACGGGCTTATCCATGCCGCCGGCCCCGGACACAGGAAAACCATCATTTTTTCCCTGTTTCTGGGAAGACAGTCGAGGCCATGGGAGCCGCTGACGGCAGGGTTCCTCGCAGCCCTCATACATGCGGGAACCGGGATACTCCTCATCCTTACCCTCAGCCTGATCAGAGGGAGCATCGCCGGACTCGGAGATGCGGAAATTATCACTTCCTATATAGATGCACTTACATTCGCCCTGATACTGCTCATATCCTTCATCCTGATGATCTTCGGGATCAGACGGATGCGGGGC
>CAYSRK010000300.1:0-11656 GCA_964433385.1 uncultured Spirochaetales bacterium | reverse complement strand
ACCCGGCTGGAAGAAAGTGCACTCAAACATGAGCCGGGAGCCTTTTCACCGTACTGCAATGACGGTTTTACCCTGGCCCAGGCGGTAATCGAACACCATAGCGGCCTCAGCTACGATGAATTCCTGGAAAAGAACCTCTTCACCTCCTTAGGCATGGAAGATACTTCCGTAGGTTTTTCCCCGGCAGCCGCAGACAGAGCCTATGCGTATGCTGACCGATCATTCCGCCTTCCGCTCGAGTATGTCAATATCACCGCCTCGGGAGGAATTACCTCCACTGCAGAGGATTTGTGCAGATTTGCGAAGCTGCTTTTTGCACCCGGGATCCTGACGGATGATTCACTGCAGGAATTTCTTGCCGAACAGAAACCTGATACCGCTGATGATGCAGGCTGGGATCGGTTCTATACCTTCGGCCTCGGCTGGGACCTGACTTCCTATGATCTCGGGAGAGATGCAGGGCTGCAGATACTGGGAAAAACGGGCGGCACGACCCAGTACACGGCCATGCTCTTTGTTGTCCCGGATACTCGGAGCGCTGTTGCGCTCATCTGTTCCGGCCAGGCAGATCCCATCGCCTCGGCATCGCCGATACTCAAGGCCCTGCTTGAAGAGACTGGAACAATAGCTTTGCAGCAGACAGAGACAGCTTCTGCCGCAGAACCATCAGTTAAGACCCTGCCGACTGACTATGCTCTCTATGAGGGTTACTACGTTTCGGGTAGAACGGTGCATCTGATCGGATTTGACCCGGACTCATCGTCCCTGCAGATCCGAAGCTATGACGGAAGCGCTTTCACCCCTGATATCACGGCAGTTCATGCCGGTGAGGCGCTCTTCCTCGGCGATGACGGAAACCGGTATACCCTGAGAACCGTCGGCGGCAGCCGAGCCGTACTGAAGCTTCACCCACCCTACGACAGAGCTGAGATCCTGATGACAAGACTTCCCGACCTGACTGAGGCATCTGCCCACGAGTTTATCGAGGGCGTCTGGCTTCCGAGCAGTCTCACCCCCCACGACCTCTACTTCCAGCCCTTCAGCACGACCTTTCTTGAGGAACTCCCCTCTTATCTCATACTCAACGGATCCTCAATTGCAGCGTACGCGATAACTGACCGGGACCGCACCTCCATGGTTCTTCCGGCTCTCCGGGATCAGCAGCCCCCGAAAATCTCTCCCGAGGGAGATCTGCTCATCGGCGGGTACCGCTGTCTCAACGCAGCAGGGGTAACCCCGCTGGAAGAAAACGAACGAGTACAGTCAGGAAATGGCAATTCAGCAGTCTGGCGAAAGATTTCCGGCAAGGGCACCCTCACAGGAACAATCCCGGACGGAGGGCGGGTTATCGTGCTGAGTAAGGACTTCTCTTACAACTACGATACGCTCTACTTCTCGACCGAGGGATTCGCTGTTGAAATGGACGGAGGGTACGCCGCCTGCATTGCGGAGGAGCCGGCACTGTTTGAGCTGGAATTCATCCTCTCCGAGGAATTCTGAACGGGGCTGAGCACCGGGTCACAGCGGTCAGCGCACTCTTTCTGTATCCCGGCGGGTTATGAAGGCCTCCAGGAACGCTGCAGCCCGCCTGACAACCCCTGCACAGCTAAGCTCATCGTCATGGTACTGCTCTTTAAGCTCCCTGCAGATCATACTCCCGTGCTCCTGCTCAAATCCCCGTAAGAAATCGGCAGTAATCTCCTTCACGCGCTCCGATTCATGGGCCCGGTGCTCAACAAACAGGTTGGCAAGAACCATGAGAGCCCCGGTCAGGGCTCCGCAGACAGATTCAATCGCCATGCCTGCGCCGAAGGGAGCTGCAGTACGCAGACTCTTCTCTTCCAGGGCAAGCTCGTACCGGTCATTTCCCGCCCGCAGAAGGGACTCAGAACAGTTCATATCCTGCCCCTGGTAGTAGGTTACAACAGCCGTATGCGCCAAAGAGGTATGCTCGGTCCAGCTTCCGGGTAACTGCTTCATCGTCTCATTGCTCCTCACACTGCAGAATACGCTCACCGCCCCGTACTATACCTGCTGAAGATCCACTGTCAATAGGAATCCAGGAGGAGGTCCCCCGGAGCAAGCTCCGCCGCAATAAGAAGTGTGCAGATTTCGTATGCTTCGACATCGAAGGAAAGCTCCAGTCTGCCCCGCCTGTCGGAGAGCAGCTCGAGCGGAGTCTCATCAGCCCTCGCCTTCCATACCGCATCTGCCGTTAGAGCTCCGGATATCTTCGCTCTGACCCGATCCCCGGCTGCGTTGTAGAAACGCACGACCATGTACCTGCCGTCTTCACTTCTTTTGAATGCCGTCATGACAAGGGCATTCGGTGCGATCTCCAGGAGGCTGAGCCTGTCGGGAAACCCCTTCGGACGGCAGGGAAGCAGCTTGATCAACGGCTCGGAATCAAACTGTCGGGACACTTCCATCATATGTCCAGGAATCACATCTCCGGAAAACGGATAGATTGCGTACCTGAAACGGTAGATTCCCCGGCACTGAGCATCGGGAGTCGGAATCGGCGGTCCTCCCTGACCGGGACGCACAAGGTTGTCATGGCGCGAAAGCCACCCGACGCAGCGAAGCAGCGTCAGCGCAATCGACATCCCATCGTCGTGAACCACCGCACTGTGCTCAGGAAGTCCCTCGGACAGCACCGCAAGGCCGTTGGTTCCGTCTGAACAGGCGACCCACCGCTCATGGGGAGAAACCTCGGGAGGCTGCACCAGCCAGCTCGACCGCCTTTCATGCGCCACGGGCCGCTCGGCGATATAGAATTGTCCGTCAGACAGCATGCGTGAACTTCTGAAAGGAGCCCGGGCGTACATGCGGAGCCGGTGATCATCTGCTGTATTGTTCACCTCAGTCTCAAACTCAACGTATCCCAAACCGCGCTGAACATATATCCGGGTGACGAACCCCACGCTTCTGATCTCACGCGAGCGGAGATTTCTGTCATCCGCATCCAATCCCGCAGGAATCTCAAACACATAGCGCAGCTGCAGGCATCCCCGTACCGGACCCCGCTCAACGGCAGTCACCTGGAATTCAACAGGCTCGAGCACCGTATTCAGGACATCTTCGTGCGACACAGGGCAGAAGTCGTAGGTATCCCCCCGATCAGCCTGATCCTGAAAGCGATGCACATCTGCATAGCGCATCCCGCTCTCCTTGTGCAGGATACTGATCCTCCCTTCCGCATCTGTCTCAACCCTGATGAAGCTGTTTTCCAGAAACCGGTCCCCGACGGTCAGTGCAGCAGCATCAGCTTCATCCGTACTGTCCGATTCTTCAGACATCTGCCTTGGAGAACACAGAACCGCTGCCGCATACCCGCTTGCCGGTAACGCTGCCGGCATAACCAGATGGAGCTGCAGATAGTAAGCCTCGATAGTGAACAGAAGGCTCTCCGGCCTGAGACGCATCTGAGATAGAATATCGCGGATAACCTCCTCATTCTCAAACGCCGAATCTCCACAGCGCAGAATCAGAAGCGGCCTGCTGCCGGACTCGTCAATGGAGAAATCAGCGATACACCGGTTTTCCACATAACGCAGATACTCCTGCCACCAGAACATCTCCCTGATAATTAACCCCGCCGCCGCCTCCCTGGGGATCCACTGGTCCCGGACCACTTCCCGTTTCAGCACCTGAACCGCGTGCTCCTCACCGCTGTCCAGCATCCGGATACTGCAGTCCCCATCCCAGGCAGGAACATCAATAACAGCAGAAAGCGGCTTGTTCAGGGGATGGGCAATCCCGCTGTACAGCATAAGATGCGCCAGTTCACCCTTCACGCCCCGATACTCCTCAGGAGCAATCACAGACCTGATATAATTAAGGCTGTCATGGATAAGCATCCGGGCAGTCTGCTCAGCTTTGGCGAAGCTGCACTCCATCTCCCGATGAACCTGGTCGATACCGCAGCCGCAGATAGCATCATGGAAATGATTCTCCAGCAGCGCGCTCCAGGCATCGTTCACCGCATACCCCGGATACGCATATCCGAGAAGACCTGCAAGAACCAGCAGCGGCTCTGCGCTTCGCTCAAGCAGGCGTTCAATTTCTGCATTCTTCTGCTTGATATGCATTCTCGTCGAAAGGACCGAGGAGAGAATAGCTTCGTACCTCCCGCCGCGCAGTTCACCGGAGACCCTCTGCAGGGCTTCTGCATTGCGCCTCACTGCAGTGAGGTACTCATCCACGGAACCCTGGATGATGTCATACTCATCAATTCGGGAGTTTACGTGGGTCAGTGTTTCCGAGAGCGTCCGCTCAGGATACATGTGGTCGGAACCGTTCCAGATAGGAATGACATCCGCTGAGGAGAGCCGTTCACTCTTTGCGATGAGACTCCTCAGCTTCTGGGCCGCCAGTTCATGGTCCGGATCGGTTATCTGGATATTACCCCAGAAAAAAGGGTAGGCGAGATTGCTTCCGCTGTAGTATCCCCCGTACTGCAGCAGCGCGAACACCTCGTCTCCATGGGGGGATTCCCAGATAAACTCCATCGCCTCCCGGTTAAGATGGTCACCCAGCCCCCGGCTGAAGATAAAGCTGGTGATGCCGAAGCTGCGCAGAATCTGCGGCAACTGCGCCGGATGGCCGAAGGAATCGGGCAGCCAGCCGGTCCAGCGGGAATCACCGAAGGATGCCGCCATGCGCGTTCCCTTCAGGAGATTTCTCACCAGCGCCTCCCCGGAAACGATGAAGTTGTCAGGCTGGAGGTACCACGGCCCGACCTTCAGCCTTCCCGACTGGATCAGCTCTCCGACAGTCTCCCTGCGCTCCGGACGCAGACTGAGGTAATCCTCGATCATCGCAGTCTGCCCGTCGAGATGAAAGACCTTGAACTCCCTGTTCGATGAGAGCAGTTCAAGGAGACTGTCCATCATTTTCACCAGTTCAAGACGGAATTCCTGCAGAGTCCGGTACCAGACCCGATCCCAATGGGTATGAGAAATTATCAGCACAGTTTTGGCCATAAACAGTTCCTTTAGGTACGCACAGCAGTTGAATCAGGATTATTTCAGAGCTCCGCCGGTAAGCCCGCGGACCACATAGCGCTGAAAGATGAGCACCGCGGCAATGATAGGTATCAGCGAGACGATCGTCCCTGCGGAAACCCAGGTCCACTGGAGCTCAAAGGCCTCACTCATTTTTAAGATCGCCACAGGAACCGTCTCGACAGCCTTCTTCCCCAGGGTAACCGTGAAAGCGAGCATGAACTCTCCCCAGCTTCCCAGGAATACCAGTACCCCCGCAGAGAATATCCCAGGCGCCGCTATGGGAAGAATGATCTTCCAGACAATCCGCAAAGGACCGCAGCCGTCAATTTTCGCCGCATCCTCAAGTTCAAAGGGAATGTTCGCAAAGTAGCTTGCAATCAGGAACGAGGAAAGCGGTATGGAATAAGCGACATTCGGCAGTATCATCGCCCAGTAGGTGCGCAGGAGTCCCAGATGCCTGAGCAGCACGAAGGTCGGTCCGATGACGACAATCGGCGGAATCATCCCCGCTATCTGGATGAAGAATAGCGACGGATACCGGAAACGGAACTTGATCCGGGCTATCGCATAGGCGCTGAGTATCGAAAGGAACAGGGTCCCGAGAAGAGCTGTTCCGGAAACGATGATACTGTTAACAATCGACTGCTGGATCTGGAACTTTTCAATCGTAACCGTGCGGTAGTTGTCCAGCGTCGGGTTTTCCGGCCAGTATTCAACCGGTATCCTGTATTCAGTTCCCTGCGGCTTCAAAGAAGTTATGCCGATCCAGACCAGAGGCCCGAGGCACCAGGTTGCTATGACCAGCAGGAGAACTGCCGATATGATCCTGTGCTGTACAATCCTGTATTTCTTTTTCATACAAGCTAATCCTTGAAACTGAAATTTTTCCTGATGCGGTTTATGTAGAACACTCCGACAAGCACTACCAGAAAAAACGTCACCACCGCATACGCCGAGCCACGCCCGAACTGAGCATACTGAAAGTATGTCTTGTAGGCGAAGGAGCTGAGCGTATCCGTCTTTGTTCCCGGCCCACCGCCGGTCAGCCCGTAGACAACATCAAAGACCCTCAGCGCATCCTGAGATCTGTACAGAATGGCCACCGATATCGTCGGCATCACCATGGGAAGCGTAATGGAAAAAAACCGTCTTATTGCCCGCGCACCGTCAATTTTTGCCGAATCCATCACATCCGGGGGTATAAGGGCCAACCCGCCCATCATGAAGAAGGCTGCCATGCTCGCTCCCTTCCAGGTATAGGCCAGCACGACGCTTCCCATAGCCAGAAACTGTTCCACAAGAAACAGCGGCGGTTCCTCCACAAGCCCCAGTCTGACAAGGATATCCCCGATAGGTCCGACATCGGTATTCAGCAGCCATCTCCACATGGACGCCTGAATAACTTTCGGGATCGCCCACGGAATAATAATGACCGCCCTGAGAACAGCCCTCATGGCTGGTCCGACATAGAACGTCGCGAGCGCCAGGAGCATCCCCAGCGAAATATCAAGGATAACGACAACAACAGTAAACCCGAGGGTGAAGGAAAAGGTGTACCAGAACTGGCTGCTCATCATCACCCTGCGGTAGTTCTGCAGTCCGACAAACTCCGAATTCAGCCAGTCCGTCGTCAGGTCCAGATCGAAAACGCTGTAGATAAATGATTGGACAATCGGATAGTAGTTGAAGATGATAAGGAAGAAAACCGCCGGAATAATAAACAGCAGTCCGATTCCGGTATCGAATTTTTTCGTGGTCACGTACTCCTCCATGAAAAATGCTGCCGCACAGAATACCTGCGCAGCAGCACTGTTCGATACGCCGTTAAGCCTGCTCCAGCTGCGTTTACTTCATAAGAGCAGTTGCCTGCCGCTGGATATCTCTCATGGCGTCCTCAACTGACTGCGTACCAGTAATCGCCCCATGGAGGTTCTCCTGCATGATGCCTGAAAGCTCAGCGTAGCTTCCCGAAGGCGGCCGGTTGAGAGTTACCTCAAGCACCGGGGGCAGCTTGTCAACGTTCGGATTGTACTCCTGCACCTTCTCATCTTCGTAGATGCCATTGTAGTACTGCACCGGACCCCAGGCGAGGGCAAAATTCTTCTGCACCGCTTCCCCGGCAATGATCTCAAGCACCTTAATCGCTGCGTCCAGGTTTTTGCTGTTCGGGTTGGCTGAAAAGGCGAATCCTCCGGTTACCGCAACGCTCTGGCCCTCCGGCTGCGCAGGGAAAGGAATAAAGTCCCACTTGTCGACCACCTGAGACTTTTCCGGGTTGTCGAGCCAGATAACAATGTCCTGATTCGCCCAGAGGAAAATTCCCTTACCGCCGGCAAAGGCGTTTTTCGATTCAGACTGGGTCCAGTTCGTTACAGTCCGCGGAGACAGCCGCTCATCCACAAAACTCTTCAGCAGCTTCACCGCCTCAATGCTCTTGGGTGAGTCAAACAGATAATTCCCCTGGGCATCGGTGTACTGACCGCCGAGAGCGTAGAGAATGGTCGAATAAATCATGATAAGCGACTCTCCGCGCTGTCCCGGCCACATAAACCCGTACATGTCGGGCTGGTCCTGTAAAATGGTGCGGCAGATCTCGATCATATCGTCAACTGTTTCGGGGGGAGAAAAACCATATTCCTCAACCAGGTCGGTCCGGTAGTAAAGCCCCGCGGCACTGCCCCAGAAGGGAACACCCAGGATATCACCATTGTAGGAGAAGGTTTCGAGTCCCGACCGGACAAAGTTCTCCTCCAGCTCGGGAATCCGATCGTTCAGCGGAACTGCCCAGCCGCCCCTTCCGAACTGAGACACCCAGGGAGTATCCATCCCGTAAATATCAACGGTGGAATCATAGGAAGTCATCCAGATCGTCAGAGCATTGAGCATATCATCCGGCATCACCTGATACTCCAGATTTATGTTCGGGTACTTCTTCGCAAGTTCACTCCGGATTGCCTCAATCGGGGGAACCTCATCGGTGAAGGAGCTTTCCAGAAAGGCATTGTATCCCAGCGTGACGGTCACTTCCCCGCTATCTGAAACCGGTTCCTGCGCACCCTGACTGTAAAGCGGCATCAGGGACAGTACCAGAACCAGAGAGAAGAGTACCAGAACCTGCCTCTTGTTCATCCTCTTAGAGTTCTTGTTACGCATACGTAATCTCCTTTTTTTCAGCATTCTTTTCTCTGTGAACACACTCTGGTTTCACTATACAGCCGCCTTCCTGCGCCATCTTGTTCTCTATTGACCGTTTTTATGTACTGCAGTGATACCATCCAATCCTGCCATCAAACAGCAAGTATAAATATTTCCATTTTTAACAGACATTTAAAATTTTCTCCCACAAAAATATTCTTCCCTGCAGGCGCTCAGTTTTCTGTGTGAATGACATAGCATCAAAGGGAAAAACCTCTGCCCTCCCCTTTTTTCCTTCGATTGTAATGCACCCTGTGGTATAATTCCATCCATGGAACTTGAACAGATACCGATTATCATCTCAGACAACAACTCAATCGACCCGGACACCGACTTTCACTATGAACTGATTCAGGGACTTCCGGTGTACCGGTCCTACCACCGCCATGATTTCTTTGAGATTGTCCTGGTGATAAAGGGGCGGATGTACCACCTGATCAAGGAGGAGAGACACCTGCTGCATGAGGGCATGCTGCTGTTCATCAGACCGGAGGATTACCACTATTTCGAGAAAGCGGATGATGCCTACTGCAGCTTCATTAACCTCGCCTTCTCCGCGAAAATATTCAGAACCCTGCTGTACTATCTCGGGGAGAATATCGCTGCGGAGTATTTTCTCGACCCGCCCATGCCGCCGGTCATGCTGCTCTCGAATGAGCACACGGAGTTTCTCACCGACCGAATCGATAAACTCAACACCTATTTCAGCAAGATGGAGATTAAAGCCGAATTCAGGGCAATCATGGCTGACATACTCTCCTGCTTCCTCCACGAGCAATTGCTCGACGTCATGAAGGACTATCCGCCGTGGCTGCAGACATTCTACAGCAACATGCACAAACGGGAGTACTTTTCCCGTGATATCACGCACTTGTACCGTACCGTCTATAAAAGCCGGGAGCATGTCTCACGGGTCTTTAAAAAAACTATCGGCAGAACACCGACAGAGTATATGAACGACATACGTATGAACTATGCCGCCCGCTCGCTTATTCACTCAGACAATCCGGTCCTGACTATCGCCCTTGACGCCGGCTTCGAAAACCTGAGCCATTTCTACCATCTCTTCAAGAAAAAGTACAACATCTCACCCTGCAGGTACCGGAACATGTATCAGAAGATCCTGATAACCAGGCAGCCCTCCCGGACATTATCATGGGAGATGACCGGTGAATCAGTCGGGAAACTCCCATGAACCGATGCAGCGCTGCTATCTGATGAAAACGCCCTTGGAAAAAATCCCCGCACCGGATACAATCGATTGCATCCTGATACGCGCAGCTGCGCAGACCAATGAAAAAGGAGAATCAACTGGTGGATATCCGCATACTCGGAACATCGGCGGCTGAAGGCTGGCCGGCTCTCTTCTGCACATGCGAAGCCTGCGTAAAGGCCCGGAAGCTCGGGGGCAGAAATCTCAGAACGCGAAGCTCGCTCCAGATAGACGACGGTCTGAAAATTGATTTCCCCCCCGACTCGCTCGCCCACTCAAGAATGTACGGCCTCGATTTCAGCAGACTGCAGTACATCCTCTTCACCCACGCTCACTTTGATCACCTCGCCCCGAAGGAGCTCACGTATCTCATCCCCCCCTTTGCCCTTCAGGATAAAACCAAAAGCATCCGCCTCTTCGGCAGTGCGGAGTGCATGGAACTTCTGCATGACCCGCAGAAGCAGATAGAACGGGACAGGCCTCAGCTGCTGAACGAAATTACCTTTTTCCAGCACTTCCAGCTCGGAGATTACGACATTCATACACTCAAGGCCAACCACGGGACCAAGGACCAGTCTCTCAACTACTTCATCGGTGAGAACGGCAGGTATCTGCTCTACGCCAGCGACACCGGCCTCTATGAGCAGGAGACCTGGGACTACCTCAAGGGTATGCGGGCAGACCTCGTTATTATCGAATGCACTGCGGGCCCGCAGAGCCCCCCCTATAAACAGCATCTGGGCTTCCCTGACGTCCGTACGTTCCGCCGTATCGCCGAAGAGCAGGGTACTGCCGACGAGCACACCCGCTGGGTACTGACCCATTTCTCACATGTCGGCGGCATGCTGCACGATGAGCTCCAGGCCTTGACCACACCCTACGGCTTCACCGTCGCCTGGGACGGTATGCTGATCACGCTGTAATACAGCCATGTCCTGCTGTCGGCGCAGGAGAATTCCGCCGAGGAGAAGAGCATGGGAGAGTATGGAACCACCGTCACGCTGGCCCGAGGATCATATTCAGTCTCTATAGGACCCGAGGTCGGACTCTCGCTGCTGAGCTTCAGGCATCATGGAAGGGAGCTCCTTGCGCTTGATACCGAAGAGAGTTTCAGACGCTGCAGGAAAGGTCTGGGCCCGCTCATTATCCCCCATTTCAATCAGGCCGGTCCCCTTCCCGCGGTAACTCCGGATTCATTTCCCCACATACCGCATGTGCAGTCACTCGGAGTGCACCACCCCTTCCAGCATGGAATCGGGCGCTACGTACCCTGGCGGTACAGAGCCGGTCCTGAGACCCTCGTCGGAACCATGGATGGAACCATGCACTACCGCGGTTACACCTATGCCCAGCTGACCGGATACGATTTTACAGCCGAAGTTACCTACCGGGTACGTGAAGACGGACTGCAGATCCTTTTTGCCCTACAGGCGGAGTACCCTGTCGCCGCCGGCATTCACTTCTACTACCATCTGCCGGATCCGACGAACGCCTCGGTGGAGGCTTCTTCCTGCATCACCGGACCTCTTCCCTTCCCCATTCCCTGCGGGATCCCGGTCAATGCGGTATTCTCCACGGCAGCCTGCCCGCCCGGCCACTCATGGTGCTCCCTGACAACCGATTCCTGGACATTGAGAACCGATTTTACCTGCAGCAGCAGACCGGAATCCTCCTTTGAGTCGCTGGTGATCTTTCACCCGGAGAACGCCCGCTTCATATGCATTGAGCCCCTCAGCTCCCCGGCGGGGGAGGAGAATCAAAAAAAATCCTTCTTTGGTGAAATACGGCTGAGCATAATCGATGAAGGGCGGCAGATGCCGGAACTCTGACGGCTGCAGCTGCCGATCAGCGGTCAGACCGCAGGAACTGCCCCACCCCGGCTGGTTTCAGGGCAGGGACCTCCATCAGGATCTCCCCTGGATACAGATCGTCTTCGGCTGGAACAGCGGCATCCTCAAACCGGCTGTAGGGACCTGACAGCAGCTGGAATACCCCATCCTGAAAGATGATCAACGGCTCCACCCCGAAACGGTCAGCTATATGGCGGGAGAGCGAATCAGCCTCGCTGAGCGCAGCACTGACCCCATGTACCACCCACCAGGAAAGCTCGCCCTGCAGCTGCCCATGTTCAGGCGCCTCAGCGGCCGCTTTTTCCGTGTCAGGGATGAAATGCGTCACGCTCACGCTTAATGGACCGGTTACAGTATAGGCGGCGGCTGCGGTCGGCGGAGACGGAAGC
>CAYSRK010000299.1:0-2012 GCA_964433385.1 uncultured Spirochaetales bacterium | reverse complement strand
TGGTTGGAGTCTATCCCCGTCCGGCCCGCGGAAGTATCCAGAATTTTGATCCGCGTAAGGGTGAGGTGATCGACGAGTGGGGAAATACCTATACCAAGCCTGAGGACGGGTTCTTCTACGATTTCAAATCCAACGTCATGGCTGATTTCACCGAGGAGGACCTTGAGACCTTCAGCTGGCCTGATCCCTCCGACACGTACCGGAGCGCCGGTATGCGGGAGGAGGTGCTCAGTCTCCGCCGCACAACCGACAAGGCGGTAATGGTCTTCTCGGCAAGCTGGGGGCTTTGGGAGAACCTGTGGCTCCAGCGGGGCTTCGAGCAGGCCTACATCGATATCGGGATGAATCTCGATTTTGTGGAGAAGTTCTGGGACCGGATGCTGGAGTGGAACATGAAATTCTGGGACAACATTCTGGGGGAGATCGGCGATCTGGTTGATGTGGTGCAGATCGGGGACGATCTGGGCTCCCAGAGGGGACCCTTGTTCAACCCCAAAATCTATCGGGAACTGCTCAAACCCCGGCACACCGAACTGGTGAAAAGCATCAAACGCAAGACAGACGCCAAAGTCTACTTCCACTCCTGCGGCGATGTCAGCTGGGCTGTGGCTGACTTCATCGATTCCGGTATCGACATTCTCAACCCTGTTCAGGTGAATGCCAGCTCAATGGACACCAAAAACCTGAAAAGGGAGTTCGGGAACGATATCTGTTTTTGGGGAGGCGGGTGCGATACCACCATCCTGCTTGAGGGGACTCCAGCCCAGGTTGAGGATGAGGTGAAGCGAAGAATTGATGACATGGCCCCGGGAGGGGGATTCGTCTTCGCCTCCATCCACAATATTCAGGCGAACACCCCGCCTGAGAATATCGCAGCCATGTATGAAACTGCGGTACGGTACGGCAGGAGATAGCCTGATTTCAGGATAGCAGAAACTTCAGTTTTGCACAGACGCTTGCGCTCCCGGGGCAGCAATGCATGCCGGCTGCAGCACCGAACGCGGTCTGTGCCTGCGCATATCCTCTGCCTAATAAAAAGCGAACCCGATTCTCACGTCTTTCTTCATGCAATCCTTCAGGAGTCTGTTTATACGAGAAGTGCTGCAGATGTAGAGATCTTCCTCTTCTTCCTCTTCTTCTTCGTCATAAAACTCATCATCGTCGGCATCATGATAGAAATCTTCACCATAGAAGGGGTTCTGGGATTCTGAGAACTTCTGGTTGAAGCCAAACAGCAGCTCCGGCTCACTGAGCTCCTGCTCAATCTGTATGCGCTGGACCCTGATTGAATGGATGAGGTCATCTCCGAAATCCCAGCGGTAGTACATATGCAGGTCCCGTTGTTCATCCATGACAGCCTCAAGCGTTGTCTCGCTGTCAGAGAGAGACTCCTCCTCACCGAAGAACTGCCGTATACCGTCGAAGCTGGTTGCCGGAGCAACCTTAAAGTAGTCAAACGGCCCCTGAACGATGAATTCAAAGAGGTGGTCGTTATCCCAATCGAAGAGGATCTGGATTGTATAGTGCAGCTGTCTGAAGGTAATGGACGGCGGTACCATGACCTTCCGCCACCGGTCCCCCCAGTACGTCTCGAATTGGATAAAGAGTGAATATGCGGTATGCGCTAAAATGGGAACGTCATGCTCGGCCGCAAGTTCTTCCAGCAGTCTGTTCATCACCGTATAAGGATACTGTTTGCCTTCTGCTCTGCGGATAATCACCGCGGTAGAGTTGATGATATCTGATACCAGCGGCTGATATGCAGCTGTCGTTTTCAGCAGCTCCTTGCGTTCAGTTATCTCTTCAGCAGTTTTTTCAAGACGGTTCGTGTAAGTTTGCCCTTTGGTCGTCGTAATTACCGCTTCCCCGGCCTGACCCAGGTAGAAATCAACAAGCGCAGTGCTGAAGCCCTGGTCGAGCAGGGCTTCCCGTATCCCGTCGCGTATCAGCCCTTCCAGATCAGAAAGATCCTTTTTCCTCACGTTTGTAAGCACGCAGGTGAAACGGGTACG
>CAYSRK010000298.1:0-24267 GCA_964433385.1 uncultured Spirochaetales bacterium | reverse complement strand
CCCCCGCCCCGGCCGGCGCTGAAACGGGGGAGGATCGGCCCCTTCCCCCCCCCCGCCCGGGGTATCGACGATATACTGGGGAACCGCGTATCCGCTGGTGAACCCCCGCAGCTGCCGCATGATCTCCTTACCCTCATCAATCGTTGTCCGGAACTGTGCTGTTCCGACTACTGGATCACACTGATAGAGGTAGTAGGGCCTGACCCGGATCTTCAGCAGACGGTGAAACAGCCGCTTGAGAGTATCCGATGAGTCGTTTACCCCTTTGAGCAGAACCGTCTGGCTGCCGAGCACCACGCCGCTGTCAGCCAGACGGCTGCAGGCAGCTGAAACCGCGGCAGTTATTTCTCGCGGGTGGGTTGCGTGGATGCTCATATACAGCGGCTTGTATCGTCTGAGCATTTTTACCAGGTCGCCGGTAATCCTCTGGGGCATCACCATCGGCACCTTGGTACCGAGCCGCACCATCTCCACATGGGGTATCCGGTAAAGGCTGTCAAGCAGGTATGCCAGCTCCTCATCGCTCAGGGTAAGGGGGTCCCCGCCTGAGACGATCACGTCCCGGACCTGGGTATGGTTCCTGATGTACTCGATTCCGGTATCCCAGTGGCGGCGCATCATCGTGGTATGGCCCCCGGCGAACCGCGAGCGGGTACAGTAGCGGCAGTAGGCGGCACAGCTGCTGGTTACCAGAAAGAGTACCCTGTCCGGGTAGCGGTGAACGATGGAGGGAACGGGTGAATCGCTGTGCTCATCAAGCGGGTCGCTGAACTCGCCTTCGCTGACCCTCAGCTCATGCAGCGTCGGGATGACCGTCCTGCGGATCGGGTCCGCCGAGTCTTCGGGGTCTATGAGACTCAGGTAGTAGGGGGTAACGGAAAAGGGCAGATGAAGCTGCTCCGGATTCCTCTCTCCCTGAGCGCGCAGGACTGAGCTCTCCTCCGGAGAGAGGGAGAGTATCCTGGACAGCCCGGAGAGCGTCCTGATCCGTGAGGCGTACTGCCATTTCCAGTCGTTCCACGTTTTACGGGTGATATCAGGAAAGAACCGTTTCCTGAACAGGCGGATCGAGACCTCCCGAAGCATGTCATCTGAGATGGAGGAAATAGCTGAGGGAGGTTCTGCTGAAGGTGGAGGCTCGTCGTTTTCAACGACGACAGCCTCCTTTACAGGATGGAGTTTCATTGGCGTCTCCTGCCGGAACTGCTGATTCCGGGTCTTCGGAACACCGGGCAGGGGCACATGTCCCGCTGCCGTATTCAGCTGCAGCTTCCTGTTCGGACCGCATACATCTGTAACCGGGCTGCATTATAGCACACCGGTAATTTTTGGCAATACGGTCAGAGACAGGAAGAGGCTTCTCAGGGAAATAAACAGCCGGGCTGCAGCAGGTACAGCCCGGCTTCACTAAATCAGGATATCTGCATGTACAGAACAGCAGCTACTTGATCAGGTCGCCCCGCTCATCGGATACAGTAAGTGAACCCGCCTTCAGTTTGGCGAAGGTCTCAGCCACCTTGGCCTCAACCGCATCGTCAAGGTTGGGGTTCTCAGCCGGAATGCCGATACCGTCGTTGGTCGCATCAAGGGTCAGAATCTCTCCCCCGGGGAAATTTCCGTCCAGCTCGGCCTTGATCATGTCGTACGCCGCCAGATCAATCTTCTTCATCGCCGAGGTAAGGATGATCGACTTGTCCCCGCTGTAGATTCCTTCAGGGTACTGGTCAACATCAACTCCGACAACCCAGACTTCCTTGCCGGTCGCCGCTCTGGACTTGGCCTCGCTTATGACGCCTACGCCGACCCCTCCGGCTGCGGCAAAAATAGCCTTCACCCCGCGGTCGTACATGGAAGCCGCAATCTGCTGGCCGGCAGCCACATCGTCAAAGGTTCCTTGATAAATTACATTCTGCGGCTTCATGGTGATGCTTGTGTCGTAGTTTTCGTTGGCATAGCGCACGCCCTGCTGGAAACCCCAGTTGAACTTCTGCACCGCCGGAATTTCCATACCGCCGACAAACCCGAAATCGCCGGTTTTCAGCTGCAGCGCAGCTGCGAGACCGGCAAGAAAACCGGACTCGTGCTCAGCGAAAAAGATCGAGACCGTGTTGTCGTTAACTACCGGGTTATAATCTCCGCTGTGCGGGTATCCGTCGAGAAGGACGAACTTTGCATCAGGATACTTCGTCTGAGCCTGGAAAATTGAGGTCTCAAACTTGAATCCCGGGGTTACCATAAAGGTAAATCCCGCATCGTAGAGGTTGCCGATTTCCTGCAGGTAGTCAGCCTCGGTTGTTCCGCTCGGCTTGAGATACTTCGTCTCAAGATCAAAATCCTCAGCGGCCATCAGAACCCCCTCCCAGGTTCCCTGATTGAACGATTTATCGTCGATGGTGCCGGCATCGGTCACCATTCCAACCTTCATTTTCGCGGCATCATCAGCCTCCGCGCCCGCAAACAGCAGACCTGCTGCCAGAGAGAGAACACATAGAACTCCAACAAGCTTCTTCATTGGATATCCTCCTTGGTTAATTTTCACAATCCATTGTATCTTTCGCGATACACCCTGTCAAACCATTTCCACAACCTTTACGATCAGCGGCTGCGCCGCAGGCTGTTCATCTCCGATGTGGACCGCGCTGAGAAAGAGAGCGAGCGCCTCATCCCTGCTGCGGGTATCATTGATGTAGAACTCAGCCAGCGGTTCTCCGGTCTCCACCGGGTCACCGATGCGTTTGTTCAGCCAGAGCCCGACGGCAGGATCTATGGGGTCGGTTTTCTTTTCCCTTCCTGCTCCAAGCATGACCGTCGCCAGCCCTATGCGGTCAGCCTCCATTCCCGTGATATACCCCGACCGGCCGCTGCGGACGGTTACCCGGTTTTGGGCCTTGGGAAGAAGGTCGAGATCATCGCAGACAGCGGGGTTTCCTCCGTGCAGTTCAATCATCTGCTGCAGCTTGCGCAGGGCTGAACCGTCAAGCAGGGCCTGATCCACCCGCAGCCGGGCCTCTTCCGCTGTTCCGTAGATCTCGCCCATCACCAGAATCTCCACCGAGAGCGCCGCAATGAGATCACGCAGATCCCCCTTCAGCTCGCCGCGCAGGATCCGGACTGCCTCCTCAACCTCCAACGCATTGCCGACAGCGTTTCCGAGCGGCTGATTCATGTCGGTTATCATGGCCTTCGTCGGCCTTCCCGCATGCCGGCCGATCTCCACCATAATGCGGGCAAGCTCCTCCGCCTGTGACACGGTCGGCATGAACGCCCCGTTGCCCCACTTGACGTCCAGAAGGATGCGGTCGCCTCCGGAGGCGAGCTTCTTGCTCATAATGCTCGAAGCGATCAGCGGCATCGCATCCACCGTGGAGGTTACATCCCGCAGGGAGTAGAGCTTCTTATCGGCCGGAGCGAGGGAACCCGTCTGGCCGATAATTGAGGCGCCGCACGTGTTGACGATCCTGATGAAATCCTCCATCTCCTGATTCACATTGTAGCCCGGAATCGATTCCAGCTTATCGAGGGTTCCACCGCTGTGACCGAGCCCGCGGCCGGACATCTTCGCCAGCAGCCCGCCGCAGGCGGCAACAAGCGGGGCAACAGCTATCGTCGTCGTATCAGCTACCCCCCCTGAGCTGTGCTTATCGACCTTGATGCCGTCTATCCCCGAAAGGTCGACGGTATCGCCCGAATCAGCCATAGCCTGGGTCAGGTCCGCCGTCTCCCGGTAGTCCATCCCGTTGAACCAGATCGCCATGCAGAGAGCGGCGGCCTGGTCATCACCAACGCTGCCGTCGGTATACCCTCTGATGAAGTAGGCAATTTCCTCGGTTGAGAGAGCCTGCCCGTGCTGCTTTTTGTAGATGATGTCGGGAATTCTCATAGTACATCCTCCTTTCGAACGTTCTCCGTGGGGATAATCACAGCCTGCTGCCGTCAGTACAGCCCCTCAAGCAGCGGCTGGTCCAGGTTGACTGTGCGCCGGTTGTCCAGCAGGGTTCTTCTCATGTAATCCCGGTCAAGCGACAGTTCGTTGACAAGTTTCAGAAGGAGTTCTTCCGGGATCAAATTCTGCTCGCAGAAGAGGTAGATGAGAGCCTTCTCTGCGATGCAGGCCGGCAGAAGCGCATTCATGTTCACCTCACCGTCGGTATCGTCCTGGTACTTCCTCTCCATATGCGCATAGAGCAGAGACTGCTCCATCGTACGTTTCAGGCTGTTGAGCTCCTGCTTCAGCGGTCCGTAATTCCCTGAAGCCGCCTGCTCTCCCAGCGGCTTGAGGGTGAAGTAGGTGTACTCTTTCCCCGGCAGGTAATGGTGCTCATCACAGCGGGAGCAGTAGTTGGGCTGCAGGGGATCCTCCTTCTTTCGGTCCCCGCCAACTATGATCAGCGGATCAAAGAAGAGTGCAGGGCACTCCCTGCCCCCCACTGAGTAGTAGCGGTAGGTGTAGAAGGAGTTCTCCAGACAGTCTGGATGCTCGCAGTAGGCGGTCAGCGGGATGACGTCGGTCGCAATATCGAGCATGAGCCGGGCGGTGGAGTTGAAGATATCCTTGCGGAAGTTGAGAATCAGCGTCGGAAAGATATAGAGGGTACCCCGCTCAAGACTGTCGTTGCGCACCACATAGGCCAGCCGCTCATCGTAGAACGAAGCTTCATCGATTATCCAGGTCCCGATGTCGGGAAACTCCTCAAGCGCCTGTTCGAGGGCGAAGGAGTCCCTGATGCGCGCAATATTCTCCCCGCAGCACACGTACCCGCCCCGGTAGGCCAGAGCATCCTCGGGATAGTCGGGAAAACGGACATCATCGAGCAGGGTTCTGATGAAAAAGACTTTCCGCCGATCCACCCTCCCCGATGAAGTCTGCTGCCTGATCTTTTCGCTCTTCGAGAGGGCTACCTGCGCATCCCGCCACACCCTGGCCGAGTACTCGGTCTTGCCTGAACCCATCGGCCCGATAACCAGAACCCGCCTTGAGGGACGGGAAAAATCAAAGTGGGTAAACGCCTCATGAACCTGGACCGTCGGAAACCCGAGGCTCTTGAGGAAACTGCTTGTCTGCGCATCTGTCTCAGTGTAGGCCATAATAGATCATCATACCCCATTTGCCGCCGGTTGGCTATCAAGGGCGCGTGAAAATCCCCACCGGTCCGGCTGCAGCCGCGATTGATTTTTCTGCTCTCCTTCGGCATGCTTACTCTGAGTAAAGCCGGATGTCGTGCGCAGGAGCAGAGCATGGAAAAAGAATCTATTCAGACAGACATAGCAGTCATCGGCTCGGGTCTCGGGGGACTTACAGCCGCTGCCCTGCTGGCCAAGCGGGGACTGCGGGTAACCGTGATCGAGCAGCACTTCCAGCCTGGAGGCTCCTGCGGAGCGTTCCGACGGCAGGACAGGACCTTTGACCAGGGAACCGCCATGCTCTACGGTTTCGGATCGAGAGGATTCAACCCCCACCGGTTCGTCATGAACGAGCTTGATGAACCGATCGACATCATCAAGCATGAACACCTCTACCGGGTCATCTACGACGGACATCCGATCACCTTCTGTACCGATATTGATCTGTTCATGGAACAGCTTGAGCAGCTGTTCCCCCGCGATATCAGGGGCATCAGGGCCTTCTACCGCTATATGGAGGACCTCTACCTCAACGTGATCACTGCCGAACCGATCTGCACCGCCCCTTCCGAGATCCCGGCTGCGGAGGGAAGAAAACTCTTTCTGCGCCACCCTGTACGTAATCTCAAGCTCCTCAGGCTCTTTGAAAAGAGTGCCGGTGACCTGCTGCGCCGGTTCGTCAGGTCAGAGGAGGTCGCCCGGTTCTTCAGCAAGCTCACCTCCACCTACTGCTACACCACCATGGATGAAACCCCGGCGATCCTTGCCGTTACGATGTTCATGGACAACCACTACGGCGGCAGCTATTACCCGGCGGGGGGAACCCAGCAGCTTCCCGGCAAACTCGAGAAGGCACTGGAGCGCCGGGGCGGAAGTGTACTCTACAGTACGCGGGCGCTTGAACTGATCTTCTCCCAGGGCAAGCCTGCCGGAGTCCTCGCCCGGAAGCACACGCCGTGGGGAGAACCGGATGCCCTCGTCCAGATATCGGCGGATCAGATCATATACGGCGGGACCCTCAGACAGCTGCACACCCGGCTTATACCCGAGGAGCACCGCAGTCCCGGGGAGCTTGAGCGTATCGAAGCCCTGGCCATGACCTATCCGAGCGTCGTCATCTACGCCGCTGTCGATGAGACGGTTATCCCGGAGGGCACCCTGCCGATCGAGATGTTTGCCGACAACCCGGAGAAGATAGACGAGAAGGAGGTTACTGCGTACATCTTCTCCCTCGCCGATCCTTCCATCTGTCCCCGCGGAGAGCACCTGGTAACGGCTATCGGGCCTCAGCTGGACAGCTGGCCCTCTCCGGATGACCCGCAGTACCGCAGTCCTGCCTACGCTGCAGCCAAGGAACGGGAAACCGAGCGTCTGCTCTCGATTCTCGAATCCCATTTTCCCGGGTTCAGAACAGGCCTGCGGTACTCCACCCTGGCGACGCCGACCACGATAGAGCGCTATACGCTCAAGGAGCATGGCTGCGTGGCCGGTCCCAAGCAGCAGATGGGCCAGGACCTGCTCAGGCGCCAGCATGCCTCAACCCGGTGGGACAGCCTGTTTATCTGCGGAGAGAGCACGGTAATGGGTACGGGAAGCCCGGCCGTAACCATCTCCGGCATCAGCGCCGCGAACATGGTCCTCAGAACCCGCGGCCTGGAGGAGTACCGCCACCGGGTGCATGCAGAAGACCGGGTCACCCTCTACCAGGTAACCGGACCTCCGCTGCGCTCGGACAGCAGTGGACGGATCATCCCCGCACGCAACGCAATCGGGGAGGAGGAGTCAGAGAAGATTCTCCTGCATGATCGGGCATCGCGGTGTCTCTGGTGTGAGGATGCCCCCTGCACCGCCGTATGCCCGGCAGAACTTGATATCAGGGGGATCATGCGGCGGCTTGAGGCCGGTAACGTGCTCGGGGCACAACGGCAGCTCGACCGAGACATCGTCGGATACCGTCAGAAGGAGGATCGGCCGGCCGAGCAGGACCTTCCCTGCAGCCGATGCAGCGGAGCATGCGAGCAGGTCTGTCGCCGCAGGGACTTTGACCGCCGCCCGGTAAAGATACGCAAGGTCCTCGCTTTGCTCAGCGGACCCGCCGCAGAAAAGCAGACCGCTCAGTAGCTCGTTTCAAACGGTTCGCCTTTCATTATGGCGACCCCGCCGCTGGTTCCCAGCCGGTTCGCGCCGGCACGAATCATGATTTCGGCATCGGCGAGGGTGCGGATACCGCCGGCGGCCTTCACTCCCATATCATCACCCACCGTACAGCGCATGAGGGCGACATCTTCGGGGGTGGCTCCATGGAGGGAAAACCCGGTGGAGGTTTTGACAAAATCGGCACCCGCCCGCTTGGCCAGACGGCAGGCACGTACCTTCTCCTCTTCTGTGAGCAGGCATGCCTCAATGATGACCTTCAGCAGGCTGTCGCCGCAGGCTATCTTCACCTGCCTGACATCCTCCTCCACCCAGGCATCATCACCGTCCTTGAGAGCGCCGATATTAATGACCATGTCGATCTCCTGCGCGCCTGCAGCAACGGCTGCCTGAGCCTCGAACGCCTTGGCCTCGGTCAGCATGGCCCCGAGGGGAAAACCGACCACCGCGCAGACTTTTACCGATGAGCCGGCAAGAGCCTCGACGCAGAGCGGAACCCGGGCTGAATTCACGCATACCGCGGCAAAACCGAACTCCTTCGCCTCACGACATACCTGCAGAACCTGCTCTTTTACGGCATCGGCCTTCAGTATGGTGTGATCAATGTAAGCAGCTTTATTTTCCATCTTCTTCCTCCCTGGTTCCAGCGCTCAGCCGTTGAAGCCCGTATCTATTCTACCACGCTCAGATCCCGCCGCCAAGGTCAGCCTGCTGTTCGAGGACCCGTGCGAGGATAAACAGATAATCCGAAAGCCGATTCAGGTAGTGCTGCGCGTCAATCAAGTCGCTGCGGCCGTAGTCACGGATGAGGGTGACGACCCTCCGCTCACAGCGACGGGCAACCGTGCGGGCTACATCCGTCTCGGCGGAGACGACAGTCTCACCGGGACAGATAAAAGAACTTGACAGTACAGCCCGGTCAAGCAGCTCGCGCTCCCGTTTTTCCAGCTCTTCGACCGCCTCGGGGCGCAGGTGCGGTATACCCGTATACTCGGCGCTCTGCTTCGGGGTTGCGACAACTCCGCCGACGACGAGCAGCTGCTTCTGCACAGCAAGAAGCTCGGGCAGTTCTGTCTTCGCCCGAACCACACCCAGCGCGGAGTTCAGTTCATCAAGGTCTCCGAGCACCTCAAAGATAAAATCATCCTTTCTGCGGCGTTCACCGTTGTAGAGTGACGTCTCCCCCCGGTCTCCGCCGCGGGTGGTAACCATGGAAAACTCGATTCTTCCCTTCTTCACACGCTCTCCCCGCATTCTCTCAGTAGGATGCAGCCATCATACCAAGGCGGAGAATTTCATTCCAGTACCCGACTTGGCCGCCACGGCTGCCAGGAAGCGGACAAGGATATCATTGCATGCACAGGGAATTTTTGTCATAATTGCAGAGTATCCAAGGCTGCCTGACCGCTCCGGCTGCCGGATTTTCTGATAGGGAGAACAGTGCATGAGTTCTGAAGGCAGTAAAGATCGAGAACAGTCCGGGGCGTCCGTCGCCATGTTTGAGAACCTGTTCACCCTGATTCCCGACCTCTTTTTCGTTCTCGACCGGCAGCGCAGGATCATCGATTACCGCGCACGGGATGCCTCACAGCTCTTCACGGATCCGGACAGCTTTCTCAACAGACCGTTGGAGAGCATCCTGCTGTCCCATCTCAGGGAGACGTTTGTCGACAGTTTTGAACGTGCTCTGCAGGGCAATGAAACCGTCAGCTTCAACTATACCCTTCCCAAGGATGGGGAGGAGCGTCACTACGAGGCAAGGATGCATGCCCATGCCCCCTCAGGGCTGGTCTATGCGCTTGTAAGGAATGTTACCGACATTGTCACCGCAAACAGAAAACTCAGCGACAGTGAGCGGAGGCAGCAAGACCTGCTTGACACAGCCCCCTTCCCGATCCTGATCATCAGCCTTGAGGACGGAAAACCCCTCTACATGAACAGGCAGTGCGAGGAGACATTTCACGTATCGGCTCCTGATGTCTATGCGAATCTGGTTGAACAGATTCGAAGCAATCCGCAGATCATCGCACTTTTAGAGAATCTTGAGCGGAAACAGCGGGTGGTCAATTGGGAAATACACTATCATTCTGCTGATGCCTCATGGCGTTGGCTCCTGATAACCGCTTCAATCATCACCTACGAAGGGCAGAGGGCGGTCATTGCCAGCATCAGCGATATTGATGAACTGAAGCGGACCAAGGCGGCGCTCGAGGATGAGCAGCTCATGCTGAAGCGCCATATCGTTCGCCAGGAAGCCTTGTACCGTTTCATGGCTTCTGCCCAGGTTGAGCGTTCCCTGGATGAACTCTGTTCGGCAGCGCTTGAAGCCCTGCATGACGGGCTGTGCAAGCCCTCGGAACTGGAAGCGCAAATATCCTATGCGCACAGACAAAACCGTACTGCCGGCTTCGATGCCTCAGCTGTGCTCTATTCGGCTGAACGCAGACCCGCCACCGGGAAGACGCTCACCGTCGCCGTGTCCGCAGCAGAAGGGAGAACCGACAGGCATCGGGAGCTCCTCCTGCCGGAGGAGCTTGAGCTGCTTGTCGCAATCACCGATGGGATTGCTGCTGTGATCGAACGGAAGGCGGCCTTGGAGAGTCTCAAGGAACGGGAGCTGCTGCTGAATACAATCTACCAGTTATCGCGGGATTCCATTGCTCTCATGGAACCGGAAACAGGCCGGTTTATCGACTGCAACGAAAATGCGTGCCGGCGGCTTGGATACACCCGGAAGGAGTTCCTGCGGCTTTGCATTAAAGACGTGGACGCTCTTCAGTCCCCGGATGAGGTCAGGAAGCACCTTGAAGCGATTCCTGAGGGCCGCTTACAGGCATTCAAGACCCGTCACCGGACAAAAAACGGCAGGCTGCGGATCGTGAATGTCGCAGTCCAGCCGATCATGCATCACGGAAACCTCCTGATACACGCCACCTGGCGTGATATCACCAGAACGGAGCGGCAGGAGAGGGAGCAGGCAGCCTACCTCAGAAGGCTTAAGACCTATCCGAAAATACTTGCCGCGGTTGCTGAGGCCGAACGTGAAAACAGGCCAGGCGGCACCATCTCCCCGAAGCTGACCGAGATGCTCGCCGAGGTCTTTGCCGTTGACCGGATTTCGATCTGGATGTTCAGCGAAGACAATCGCAGCGCCGTCTGCAGCGACATCTATGAACCGCGGAATGCCCTGCACAGAAGCCTTCCCGATGTCAAGCTTGATACTTTCTCCATCAATTTCGACTCGCTCATCGAGAACAGGACGATCGCCGTTACAGACATCCCCCGCTTCACCGGCATGAACGAAACCTTCAAGAACCATTTTTTACTCTCCCAGGGAATCTCTTCGGTGCTCTTCTCAGCGATAGCCTTCGGCGGCAGGCTGAGGGGGGTGTTCATCCTCTCGACCCTCGAATCCCAGAGAGTGTGGAAGGATGATGAGAAGACCTTCGCCGGACAGTTTGCCGACCAGATCAGCATAGTGCTGCTCAACCGCGAGCGGCAGACCGCTGTTGAAGCGCTGCGCCGCAATGAGAAGTTTCTCGAGCGGGCGCAGGCAATTTCTCACACGGGACACTGGTACTACGATATCAAGGAAGATACGCTTTTCATATCTGAAGAAGCGCGGAATATATTCCGCATCCCGCGGCAGCGGGAAATCCATGCCGACCTCTTCCCGCGTTACATCCACCCGGAAGACCTGCCCGCTCTCGTCCGGGCTTGGGAGGGAGCTCTCGGCGGGGTCCCGTTCAAGATAACCAGCCGTTTTTTCCAGGGAGAGCATACCCGCTGGGCGGAACTGCAGGGCGAGTCGCAGTTTGACGATGAAGGGACTCCTGAGGCTGTCCTGGGGATCATTCATGACATAACTGACGTCATGGAAACCACCCGCACGCTTGATGAGTACCGGCTCCACCTTGAGGAGATAGTTGCCTCACGTACGAGGGAGCTCGAACGGGCAAGGGAGAAGGCCGAGTCTGCGAACAGGGCGAAAAGCACCTTCCTGGCCAACATGAGCCATGAGATCCGTACCCCGATGAACGCTGTTCTCGGATACGCCTACCTGATGCAGCAGGATCCGCTGCCTGTGAGCCAGGGGGAGAAGCTCAAGAAGCTGCTCAGCTCCGCTGCTCCCCTCCTGAAAGTCATCAATGACATCCTTGATGTCTCAAAAATCGACGCCGACAAGATGACCCTGATTGAGGAGAGCTTCAATCCCGCCGAAACAGTCAGCCGGGTCCTGGAAATCGTTTCCGAACAGGCCCACCTGAAGGGTCTCGATCTCTCGGCCAGCACGCTCAGCATCCCGAAAGCGGTTGTCGGAGACGGGCGAAGGTTCTCCCAGATACTGCTCAACCTCGTCTCAAATGCTGTGAAATTCACCGATGCCGGCAGTGTACGGGTGAAAGGCCGGGTTCTCTCACAGGATAAGGAGCGTATCCTGCTGCAGTTCAGTGTACAGGATACGGGCATCGGCATTTCCCCTGATATCGTTAAGACCCTGTTTCAGGCCTTCGAGCAGGGTGACAGCTCCGCCTCGCGCCGCTACGGGGGAACCGGACTCGGGCTTGCCATCAGCAGGCGACTGGCGGAGATAATGGGCGGATCCATAACCGTCGAGAGCGTGGAGGGCGCCGGTTCGGAGTTTATCCTGGAAATTCCTTTCACCCTTCCCCTGCCGCCCGAACGCTCCGTTGAAACCCGACGCCGTGAGGGAGTGCTCCCTGAGCAGAGCGCGGAGGAGCAGGATAAGGACGGTCGGGAACACCGCATGGCGGAGCGGCTGAAAGCAGCCGCCGGGAACGTGTCAGTGCTCTTGGTCGAAGACAATGAGATCAACCAGGAACTTGCCTGCCAGCTTCTGCGGGGTGCCGGCATACGGCCCGATGTGGCATCCAACGGACGTGAGGCCGTTGAACTGGCAAGGGCTAAGCGCTACGACCTGGTGCTCATGGATATCAGGATGCCGGGAATAAACGGGTATGAAGCGACAAAGATCATCCGCACCCTTCCGGGCTGGGATTCGGTTCCCATTCTTGCCATGACAGCTCAGGCATTCTCCGAAGATATGCAGGAGAGCATACATGCCGGTCTTAACGATCACATCAGCAAACCAGTGGAACCGGAGGTTCTCTACGAACGGCTTCTTGCCTGGCTTCCTGCTGCCGATCCCCTGAAGGAAAAGACTGCTGAAGCGGCATCTGACCCAGAACCGACCGCGGCGAACCCTGAGCCTGCCGGGGAACTTCTCTCCCGGCTGCAGCAGATTCCCGGTATAGATACCGTCTGCGGCCTCAAGTATCTGATGGTAGATGCCCAGCTTTACCGCAAAATGGTCGAGCAGTTCTTCAGGAAACACGAAAAAGACGGGGAACTGATGGAGGCCTCTTTCAGGGAGGGAGATTACCCCTCCCTGCGCGGGTTTGTGCACAACCTGAGATCGCTCACCGGGACCCTGGGCATGCGTGTGCTTTCGGAAGCTGCGGGGGTGCTTGAGAACAGTATCGCTGGCGGTGCCGAGGCGGAGGAGCTCTCTCCGCTTGTCTTTGGCTTCATCGCTGATTTCAACCGGATGGTCGCCTCCCTGGCGCCGATACTGCCTCCCCCGCTCGAGCAGCCGGCTACCCCTGCCGCTCAGGGTGACCCGCACCTGATAGAGGAGCACCAGCCGCTGCTCAGCCGCTTCGTGGCGCTGCTGGAAAAAAACGACACCTCCTCCAATGCGGTTTTTGAAGAAAACAGCACCCTGTTCAGCGCACTCTTCGGCAGCGCCGCCTCCTCATTGGGCAGGGCGCTGAGCCGGTATGAATATCAGAAGGCGGTTGATCTTGTGCAGAATCTGATACGGAAATCCTCAGGGGAGTACGAGAGTCATGACTAAAGAGATTATCAGCTGGAATCCTGTTCTGGAAACAGGGATAGCCTTAGTTGATGCGCAGCACCGGAGCCTCATAGAGATCCTCAATGATGCAGCAGGCCTTGCTGCATCCGGCAGCAGTTCCTCCGCTTCTCAGACGGAGAAGCTGCGGGAGCGGCTCACAGAGTTTGCCGATACCCACTTCAGAACCGAAGAGGAGTGGATGGATCTTCTCGATATCGCCGTGCAGTCAGCCTCCCGGCATAAGGCTGCCCACCTCAGTTTCATCAGGAAAATCGACATCTGCTTCCACTCTCTGCGCAGCGGTCAAGGAAACGGCATGGTCGACGTACTCGCATTCCTATCAAGCTGGCTGATTACCCACATTCTCGGGGAGGATCAGGCGTTCACTCGCCAGGTCAACGCGATCAAAGGCGGGCTCACTCCCGACCGGGCCTACCGGGAGGCGGGAGGATTCCGTACCGACCCTTCACAGGAGGCAGTAACTGAAGTCATATCAGGACTCTTTGAAAAACTGCTCACCCCTCAGCCGCCGCAGTCCGTATAATTACAATCGATTGATGTAAGAAACAATTCATTACTGCACCCCGATAATACTAATCTGACTATTTTGCTGAACATTAATACAAACGCTTGCATTTTTCCCCCAGATGCCGTACACTGCCTGTAGGAACAGCAGTACAAGGAGCAGAAGATGACAGGAAAGGAACGTATATATGCGGTATTCAGACATGAACAGGCCGATGCAGTTCCCTGGGTACCGTTTGCCGGCGTGCATGCCGGAAAACTGATCGGCGCCGATGCGCAGGAGGTCTACACAAAACTTGAGACCCTGAACCGGGCGCTGCTGAAGGCGCACCAGCTTTACAGGCCTGACGGACAGACGGTCATGTTTGATCTGCAGATCGAAGCAGAGGCTCTCGGCTGTGATCTCATGTGGGCAAAGGACTCCCCTGCCACAGTGACCACCCATCCGCTCTCCTCCGGCAAGGATATTCCGGACAGTATCCCAAGCCGGGAGGCCGGGCGCATTCCGCTTGCCCTTGCTGCTGCAAAAGCGCTCAGCGAGGCAGTCGGGGACACGACGGCCATCTACGGTCTCTTCTGCGGTCCCTTTACCCTTGCCTCCCACCTGCGGGGAACGAACATCTTCATGGATTTCATCAAGGACCCCGATTATGTGACCCGGCTGCTCAGCTGGACCACAGAGATTGCCGTCGCTATGGCAGAGTACTACGCTGAAGCCGGCGCCGACATTCTTGCCCCGGTTGATCCGCTTATTTCCCAGATATCGCCGAAGCACTTCACCCAGTTCATGCACGAACCCTACCTGAAGCTCCACTCCCGTATCCGGGAACTCGGACGGTTTTCCAGCTTCTTCGTCTGCGGGGATGCGACGAAAAACATAGAAGTCATGTGCAGAACCGAGCCTGACGGTATTTCCGTGGATGAAAACCTCGATTTCGCCGCGACCAAAGCGGTAACCGACCGCTATAACGTCGTCCTCGGCGGCAATATCCCGCTCGCCTCAGTCATGCTCTTCGGCAGCCAGCAGGACAATATGAAAGTCGTCATTGATGAGCTCGACGCCGTAGACCATCGGAATCTGATCATCTCCCCCGGGTGCGATATGCCCTACGATACCCCTGTGGAAAACTGCGTCGGCTGCGAACAGGCGGTTCACCAAACTGAGCAGACCCGCCGCCTGATCGCCGGGTACGAGCGGCAGAGTCAGGATATTGCGGTGAGCCTGCCCGACTACGGTGCTCTTGAACGTCCGCTTATCGAGGTCTTCACCATAGATTCAGTCACCTGCGCCGCCTGCACCTACATGTACCAGTCTGCCATGGATGCGAAGGAGACCTACGGTGACCGTATCGATGTAGTGGAGTACAAGGCTTCTGCTTCGATGGAGAATATCGTCAGGGCACAGAAGATGCGGGTGACGCAGCTGCCGAGCATCTATATCAACGGAGAGCTCGCCTTCTCCTCCATCATTCCCAGCCGGGAGGCGCTTCAGGAGCGCATAGACGCCGTTATGCCGGAGTAGCCTCCGGCTCCTGCGGCGGGAAGAACATGCTTTGGGCAAAGATCCGGGAGAAATCGGGACGGGCCGAGAGTTCGATATAGGCTGCAGCGGAGCAGCGGAAGTAACTTTGGGAGAAGGAACCGGGATCAAGGAGCGCTGAGACCGCGCCCGAACCGGCTGAGCTGCCGAGCGCTGCGGTTCTCTCCAGCAGGCCGGCGGGAAAGAGCCCGATCGATGCGGCACTCTCCCTGCGAATAGAGCTTCCGAGCCCGCCGGCTATGTACAGCTTCTGCAGCAATTCAGGTTCTATACCCGCCTCCTTGAGCAGTATCTCGATGCCGGCGGCAATCGCTGCCTTGGCGAGCTGCAGCTCACGGATATCCTTCTGGGTAATGATGATCCCGGTTTCAGGAACTACAGTCCATGCCGCCTTGCCCTGGTATTCGGTCCAGCGGGATGAGAGCCGCCGCTTATACTCATCGGGGGCGGCGGCATGCTCTGACCACTCGCTGAAACCTCGAAGCTTTCCGCGCCGGTCCACTATTCCCGCCCTCAGCAGGGCGGCTGCGATATCGACCAGGCCTGCCCCGCAGATGCAGGTTGGAGCCTCTCCCCCAATTGTGGTGAATAAGCAGTTGCCTTCCTCATCCAGGAAGAACGAGTCACCCGCGCCCGCCTCGCCTCCGCAGCCGCAGTGAATGCGAGCCCCCTCGAAAGCCGGGCCGGCGGCGGTAGAGCAGGTCCAGTAGGCATCACCGCGGGTAAGCACCATTTCACCGTTTGTCCCGATATCGATAAGCATGACAGGCCCCTCCTCCTCATCCATCCCGCTTGAGAAGATGCCTGCGGTGATATCAGATCCGATATACGCTGATACGCCCGGCAGCAGACAGACCGCTGCCGCAGGGCTTACTCCGAGCCCGAACGTGCGGGCAGGAAACAGCAGCTGTTCGGTAAAAACCGGGGTGAAGGGGGCCAGGGCAATTCCGGACGGGTCAGCCCCGATGAACAGGTGCAGCATGGCGGGGTTTCCTACGCAGACTACGGAGTATACCTGGCGAGGTTCCGCGCTGCAGCGGCTGCAGAGCGTTTCGATCATGGTCCGGACCTGGGTTCGGACGAGGCTGGTCAGTTCAGTCCCGCCTTCGCGGCTGAACTGATCAATCCGTGAGATGACATCAGCTCCGAAGCGGCCCTGCCGATTGGCTTGCGACAGTGAACCGATGACAGTCTGCCTCCTGACGTCAGCCAAATAGACAGCCACGGTGGTAGTCCCGATATCGACGGCACAGCCGAGAAGGATTCCGGAGGTATCGCCGGCTTCGCACCCGAGGAGCTGCTGCTGCCCGGCTTCACCGGCTGCCGTTACGGCGGTGACGGTTCTGCCGACTGTAAGCGCCGCAGCGAGTTCAGCGACAGCTGCAGGATCGACCTGCGCCGAAAGCCCGGGAATAACGCGTCTCAGGCGGGCAAGCTCCGACTCCCGGCTGCCGAGCTGCGGCTCATCAAGAAGGACAGCCCGCTTCTCCGTCCAGCCGCCACCGCTTCCCCGGCTTCCCCGTACCCTCAAGCGCCCCTTTCCCGCAGTTTCAGCCACGGAATGGGGAACCTCGACCTCCAGCGGTTCGTGAACCGCGGTTCTGCAGGCGAGCCTGAACCCCTGGGAGAGCTGCTGTGCGGAGAGCAGTACCCGCTCGGCGCTCTCAGGCTCACCCGCATAGCCTGATAGTATGCGGACGATACACTTTCCGCAGACTCCAAGCCCGCCGCAGGGCGCCTGTATGTCCGCCCCCTGGGCATTGAGCAGCGTGAGGAGCGTCTTTGCACCGTCGGGAACAACGGTGAAACGCCTGGACTGCCGCTGGCCGGAGGTATTCATTCCCGGTTCCTGTAGTAGCGGCGGGCATCCTCAAGTATTTTTTCGATGTCGGCAAGCTGACCGGAACTGAGATAGATCTTCTCCGGGGCAGCCAGAATGGCCTGCATTCGCTCAAGGGCATAGTCCCTCGCCGTTTTTTTACCCTTCTCAATCCAGTCGGCGTAGGTGAGGGTGTCGGCTGATTTGGGAATGCACTGTTCTCTCCTGAACCACTTCATCGTGTGCGGCCGGCTGAGGTAGTGACCGGGAATAGGCCCGACCTCGTTGATCAGCTCCTCGGCAATCGTCTCCTCGCTGATCTCTTCACCACGCAGAAAGCGCGCTATCATCCGGGCAACATCGTCATCAAGGACCGCCTGGAGCGGATGGGCGCTGACTTCGCTTGAGACACCGAAGTGGAAAAGCATAAGGCTCGCTCCCGAGAGGCCGGAAAGGATGCCGGCTATCCCCTTCTCATACCCGGCCTGGTAGTCGATCGTCTTGGCGTTGACGTAACCCGGGCTGCCGTTGCTGAACGGAATTCGGTAGCGGCGCCACATCTGGTTGAAGAGGGTGTTGCTGATAGAGGCTCCTATCTGACCGAAGGCGGGGGACCCGGTCCTCATATTCAACGGGGCGGAGAAGTGGCCTATGAGCATCCGGTGCCCCGGACTGAGCAGCTGAGTCAGCACTATCATGGCCATCTGCTCCGCATTGCTCATAACCACCGAACCGATGGGGGTTGCCGGCCCGGTCCCGCCCATCATGGCACCGTCTACCGTGGAGAGAGGATATCCGGCTTTCGCTATGCGGAAGGCCGATTCTATCGCCTTCTCCCCCCAGGTAAGCGGGGGAGAAGAACCGATTGTGGCCGAAACCTCCTGCCCGGCCGCTTCAGCCATCTGGAAGGTGAACAGTTCAGAATCGTTGGAACAGGCAGCCGCCTGATGCTTTCCGCAGTAGGTAAGGTTGAGCGCCACCCCGGCCGGGATCTCCATTTTGGACTCGGTTCCCTCAAACCCGAAGTAGGGGTAGCAGCCGAGCATATCGATTGTCTCAAGCGCATCAAGGACCCGAATGGCCTCGATATACTCTCCCTTGTCGGGAACTTTCTGCTCCATCGTCTCAAGGTCGACCGACTGCATGCCCGAGGTATGGGTAAAGTAGAGTCTTTCGGTGGAGAACTCCAGTGCATGTTCCTCAAGCGCGGCAGTGACGGTGTAGCGCTGGGGAACCAGCTTCAGGCACTCCTCGACCAGTTCCGGAGGAAACTTCACCAGCATGGACTCCCCATCAACTGTGCAGCCGTGCCTTCCCAGCAGTTTCAGCGCCTCGGGGTGCTCCATCTTCACCCCGGTCCGCTCAAGGACCCGCAGCGTTGCCCGGTGCACCTGTTCCGCCTGATCGGCGCTCAGCATCTCAACCGGGGCAATAACCGGTTCCACTCCCCTTCTTCCCATGCCGTAACTCCTTCTTTTCTGTTGCCGGTCAAAGACCTCAGTCAGCGAGGCCTAAGAGCTTTTTCGCGAGCGCTGCCGCTCCTGAGGCGGTTGCCGCATACCCGTCAGACCCGATGTCGTCGGCAAACTTCTTTGTAATCCCTCCGCCGCCGACCATGATACCGACCGTGTCCCTCAGCCCCTGCTCCTTCAGAGCGGATATGGTCCTGCGCTGCTCCTCGGCAGTAGTGGTGAGCAGGGCGGAGAGGGCCAGCAGGTCGGCCTGTTCCCTGCGGATGCGCTCTATGAAGAGATCGGACTTTACGTTCGTTCCGCAGTCGTACACATCAAAACCCGATGCCCGCAGCAGCGTCGCAACCATGTTCTTTCCGATGTCATGGATATCGCCGAACACCGTCCCGATGACGACCCGGCCCATGCTCTGCTTCTTCATGTTGCACCGCTCAATTTCCGCTTCCAGCGGGGCCGATGCAGCCGAGGTTACCTCTGAGGCGGCTATCAGCTCGGGCAGGAACACCTCCCCGGAATCGTAGAGGTCCCCGATCTCCCGTATCGCCTTTGTGAGCGCCTCAAGCGTCTCCAACGGGTCTATTCCCGCAGCGATACTCTCTAACGCGAGCTTCTCAGCCCGCTCTCTGTCAAAAGTATGCACGGTTTCTGCCAGTTCGGCAAACAGCTGTTCCTTCAATCCTTCTCCTCCTTCGCCGTACCGCAGAGCGGAACCGGTGAAGCTTTGTACAAACGTTTGCTTTTTTTTCAGGTAATCATACCACACTTCCCCTCGTTTGACAAACTGAAAGCGCTCATAAAAAGCGTGTTCCGGCCACCCTGCTTTCCAGGGAGCAGGGTGGCAAAAACAGCGAATGCTCTTCTGTTTTGCAGACAACTGTTTTTCATGTAAATGCTTAATATTAGCCTTATGAAGACGGCGGCGCAGGGGCGCTTTTCGTTTGACATCATCGTGCAAACGGTGTACTATTAAATCCAATCGTTTGTATTTTGCATACCAAGGAGCAGCAGTATGGAGAAAGTAAAGGCACTGGTATATGGAGCGGGGACGGTAGGCAAGGATATTGCCCGGTTCATGCTGGAAAAAGGAGTCATCATTACCGATGCTGTAGACATAACCCACGTGGGCGAGGATTTAGGCGATGTGCTCGGGCTTGACCGCAAGCTCAACGTATGCATCAGGGATGATGTTGACGCCGTCCTGGCGGAGACGGGAGCCGATATCGCGCTCATGGCTCTTGCCACATCGATGGATATCATCTATCCCCATGTCAAAAAGTGCCTTGAGGCAGGACTGAATGTGATAACGACATCAGAGGAAGCCTCCTATCCCTGGACAGCCTCCCCCACCGTTACCGCGAAGCTTGACCGGATTGCCAAGGAAAACGGGGTGACCGTGACCGGGTCAGGCATGCAGGATATCTTCTGGGCTACGATTGTGACCCACCTGACCGGCGCTTCGCAGAGGATAGATGCGATCGAGGGACAGGTAAGCGTGAACGTCGACGCGCTTGGAGAGATGGTGGCCGGCTTCTACGCCGTCGGCCGCAAGCTGGATGAGATCCAGGCGATGATCGATGCGGGCGAGAAGTTCCCCATCGGGGACGAGGTCGACTTTCTGCGGATGGACCTAGAGAACCAGATAGCCGAGCTCGGACTGACGCCGAAAGCCTTCCGGAAAATCGTCACGCCGCTTACGAGAGACCACGCCGTTCCCTGCCGCAGCCGCGGCACCATGATTCCTCCCGGGGATGTCATCGGTCTCGATATCACTATAGAAATCGATACAGCTGAAGGTATTCTCTTCAAGGGTACTATGACCGGCAGGGCCTACGATGAGGGCGAGGTCGACTTCAATGAGTGGTACATCAGGGGGGTTCCCGAGATCCATATGCGCAACGACAATCCGCCCACGCTGCTCGGAACGAGTTCCCAGATTGTCAACCGGATCCCGGACGTCATAAACGCGCCCCCGGGTTTTGTCACCATCGACCGGCTTCCGAAGCTGATCTGCAAAGTCCGTTCGCTCGAACATTACATTTGGTAAACCCGGCAGAGAGGATTGCGCAAGAGTCCCGCCGCGGGTAATATTGATCATTATGACGATTCAGGGCAGTCTTACGCACTGCTCTGAGCGGCAGGGGTTCCGCCCTGTTTAAACCGGCAGCGCTTTGCGGCTGCGGCAGTACGATCTTCTTCCTTGTAGGCTGTGTATGAAAAGTAGAAAGGCAGCATCCCCGGTCACTCTGAAGGATATCGCATCAAGTGTCGGAGTGGACGCTTCAACCGTCTCGCGGGCGATCAACCATCCGGAAAAGGTGAAAGAGAAAACCCTCCGGAAGATTCAGGAGTCGATTCAGACGCTTAACTACCATCCCAACCTGATAGCTCGGGGTCTGCAGACAGCCAAGAGCAATCTCCTTGCAATGGTCGTCCCGAACTTCTCAAATCTCGCGTTTGCGCGGATAACCCGCGGTTTTTACGACGCCATGAAGGATTCGCCCTACGAGGTCATCATCTGCAGCTCCCAGGAGGATCCGCTTGAGGAGATTGAGATCAGCAAGGCCCTTGTACGGCAGCGGGTCAGCGGAATCGTCTACGTCGGTTCGGTCGGCAGCAGCGAACATGACATTCCGTTCGAAATCTTCAAAAACAGCACGGAGGTGCTGGTTATTGACCGGGATATTCCCCACGAACATATCAACATGTTCCTCATAGACGCCTACCACGGCATAAAGACCGCCTTCTCACACCTCATAAACCTCGGCCACCGGAATTTCGGGATAGTTACCGGGTATGAACGGTCAGTTCACGCCCGCATGCGGGTCGAGCTGATCAGGAGAATCCTGGACGAGCTTGCCATCAATGTGCCGCAGGATTACTTCAGGCAGGGCGACTGGACTGCCGCCGGAGGCTGGCATGCCATGGAAGATCTGCTTCGCCTGAACCCCCGTCCCACAGTAGTCTTTGCGATAACTGATACGATGGCGATGGGAGTGATCGGAAGCGCCTACGCTGCCGGACTCTCGGTCCCTGATGACATTTCGGTTATCGGGTTCAACAACGAGCCGGGCAGCGAATCCTTCAACCCGCCGCTGACTACCATCGGTCCCCCAGCCTACAGTATCGGAATGCAGGCCGGAAAACTGATTCTTGAGAGGATCGAGCGTGAGTATCAGAATCGGGTGGTCAAGAAGTTTCCGGTTGATCTTATTATCAGGAAGTCCACCGCAGCGGCGCCGTAGCCCGATACTGTTTCTTCACCTCAGCCTTTCACCGCGCCTGCTGTCAGTCCCCTGATTACCTTTTTCTGGAAGAGTATGACCAGGAGCAGGATCGGTACTAGGGACAGCATGATCCCCGCCGATATCCAGGTCCACTGCGTCCTGTGTTCAAAGGAGAAGTTCAGGATGGCTACCGGAACCGTCTGAACTCCCTTCACCCCCATGGTGATTGAAGAGGCAAGCATGAACTCACCCCAGGAACCGAGAAAGGCGAATATTCCAGCTGAGAAGAGTCCCGGGGCGCCGAGAGGAAGGATGATCTTCCAGAAAATCTCAAAGTTCGTACAGCCGTCGATGCGCGCATTATCATCAAGCTCGAAGGGTATTTCAGCGAAGTAGGTTGCCAGAAGCCACGTTGCGATGGGTGTCATGTAAAAAATATGGGGAAGAATGAGCCCGGGGAGCGAACTGAGCAGGCCGAGGGAGCGGATGATCACGAACGTCGGGGCAATCGTGACGACCGGGGGAATCATGGCTCCTATCTGGAGCAGGAAGAGCGACTGAATCTTGTACTTGATGCGCAGTCTGGCTATCGCGTAGGCAGAAAGCGCCGCAACGAACAATCCGAGCACGGTTATCGCGGAGGAAACGATAAAGCTGTTGAGAATCGGGCTGTAGAACTTGAGGTCCACAAGCACCGTCCGGTAGGCCTGCAGTGAGGGCTTGGAGGGAAACAGCTCAATCGGGGTCTGAAATTCAGCTCCCATGGGCTTGAAGGATGTGGTGAGTATCCACAGCAGCGGACCGATACAGAAGAGAACAATCAGCAGCCCGGTAATATGGGAGAGCACCTTGTCAGCCTTTCTTTTCAGACGATGTGTAGCGGCACTGTTCATCAGCGGAACCTCAGATTTTTATACATTCTGTTCACATACAGAAAGCTGAACAGCAAAATGATGACAAATACAACCATGGCGTATGCCGATCCTGTACCGAAGCGGGAATAGGAGAAGTAGTACTTGTAGGAAAAGGTGCTCAGCGTTTCGGTTGCTATCCCCGGTCCGCCTCCGGTCATGCCGTAGACAATATCGAAAATCCGCAGCGCTTCCATGGTCCTGAACATCAGTACAACAAAAATTGTCGGGGCTATCATGGGAAGGGTGATCGATCTGAATCTCCGAAAAGCACCGGCTCCGTCCACCTTCGCCGCATCGAACATCTCCTCCGGGATGGTGGCCAGGGCGCCGATGAGGAAGATCGCCACAAGAGGAGCCCACTTCCAGGCGTCTGCAAGGATGACGCTGTGGACGGCCAGCAGCGGATCGGAGAGAAATACGGGAACCTGATCAATAATCCCCCACTGCCGCAGCAGGGCGACAGGGCCGACTTCCGCGTTGAGGAGCCAGCGCCAGATGGAGGCGGTTATGATCATAGGAATAGCCCACGGGATAACGATGACTGCCTTGACGAAGCTGCTGAAGGTGCCCTTTATCCAGTAGGAGGTAAGCGCCATGCCCAGCCCGAGAAGAAAGCTCAGCGTAACCGTCCCCAGAGTGAAGTAGCCGGTAAAGCCGAAGGCTCTGCGGAAATTCTCCGACTCAAAGGCGTACGCGTAGTTCTTGAACCAGATGAAGGCACTCTGTGTCCAGTCAGCCGAGTACTTCATATCATGCAGGCTGTAGATGAGCGTCTGGGTAATCGGGTAGTAGTAGAGGGCAATTACGCCCAGGAAGGCGGGCAGCAGAAAAAAGATTCCCAGCTCATGCTCGGTGAGCGTACGGCCGGAAGTGCGTTTGCGCAGCGCTGCTCCAAGAATAAAACTGAGTGCTATTGCTGCTGCGGCGGGATAGAAGGCGATACGGGGACGGATGAGAAATCCTGCAAGGGCGAGGATATAGAGCGCCCCGTCAGCAACGACTGCCGCTTTGAGCGCCCCGCTGCCGCCCGAGAGGGCTGCGGCCCGCCTGAGCATCGTTATCCCCATAGCCAGAAGGAGATATATTCCAAAAAACGCTGCAATGATCCCCAACAGGGACACAGCTACATTATCAGATAGCATGTCCGTACTCCTCCTGCTGCAGTCCGCCTGTTCTTTTCACTGCAGAAGTATACAGCACAGCCCCCGATTCGGGGGCATGTGCCTCAATTATTCCGCAAGTTCTGCTTAAAAATACCGTAGTACCTCTACCTGATGGCGTTGATTTCCTTCGCAGCCTGATCAAGCGCTGCCTTCGGCTGGCTCTGTCCGGTCAGGACGCTGTGGATCTGGCGCCGGAGAATATCGGAGATTTCCACATAGTTCGGTGAGGGGAGCGGCGGCTTTGCCGTGACGGCCACATCATAGATGATATCCATGTTGGGGTTGTTCGCCAGCACGTCCGGGTCTGAATAGACATCCACATGCGCCTGCAGCGGCCCCTGGGAGAGGTTGAAAAGCTTCTGGACCGGGAAGTCGAACATCACCTCAAGCACCTTCAGGGCGGCATCCGGCACATCGGTGTAGCGGTTGATGCTGAAAGCCCAGCCTTCGTAGAACC
>CAYSRK010000297.1:0-23567 GCA_964433385.1 uncultured Spirochaetales bacterium | reverse complement strand
CAGTGGTGATTTTCGCCTCAGGGTTGATAAATGCCCCCGCCTTCTGAACTGTCTCCCGTTCACTGACACCCCGGACGAAGGCGGTGTCGAGCGGGGCGGAGAGCGAGGCGCCGGTCCCCTCCGCGAGAAGCCATCCGGCGAGCTCCTCAAGACCTGCCTCCCGGGCTATCATAGCCCGGGTCCGCCGCTTGGGCCGGTAGGGGAGGTAGATATCCTCGAGCCTGACGAGGTCCTCAGCCGCTTCAATCTGCTGCCGCAGTTCGTCGGTCAGCAGCTCCCGCTCGGTCAGCGAAGCAAGTACGCTTTCTCTGCGTTTCTCGAGCTCCGTAAACTGCAGGTGGGCATCCCGGACGGCCACAATCTGCACCTCATCAAGCTCCCCGGTCGCCTCTTTTCTGTATCTGGCAATAAAGGGGACCGTGCTCCCCTCTTCGAGCAGTCTCAGCACCGCCTCCGCCTGGTACGGCTTCGTTCCGGTTGCGCTGCTCACACGGCTGATCATATCGGTTCTCATGGAGAGAAAAATAGCACATAACGGCCATCATAGGGAAGAACAGGCCAAAAAAAGGCAGGTACCCTTCATAGGAGCACCTGCCTCCGCAGTCTGTGAAAGCCGAGCGGCGGTTATTCAGCGCCGATTTCAAGCAGCTCCACATCAAAAATAAGCAGTTCGTTGGGACCGATGATATCACCGGCGCCGAACTCACCGTATCCGAGGGCGGGGGGAATGAAGAAACGATAGCTTCCTCCCACACTCATCAGCTGTACGCCCTCAGCCCAGCCGGGAATAACGCCGTTAAGCGGAAAGGTTGCCGGGGTCCCCCGCTGATAGGAGCTGTCAAAGACAGTCCCGTCGATCAGTGTTCCGCTGTAGTGCACGGTAACCACGTCCTCGGCTCCCGGTTTTTCTCCGGAGCCTTCAGCAAGCACCTCGTACTGCAGGCCGCTTTCGGTCGTCACCACTTCCTCACGGGCTCCGTTATCAGCCAGGAAATCCTCCGCGGCTGCGAGATTGGCCGCTCCGAGCTGGCCCAGGTGCTCCTCCTGACGAGCCTGGAGTACCTCCTGATACTCCATCAGATACTGATTCATCTCTTCCGGGGTGAACATCGGTTCGGTGCCCTCAACTGCTGCCTTCATGGCGGCGGCAAAGTAGTCCACGTTGAATTCGATCCCCTGGCTGACATAACTTTCCGTCTGCAGATACCCGAGAGCATAACTGAACCGGGATACCAGATCATCAGGCCTGGCCAGCTGCTGTTCTGCAGCCGCCTCGCCCTGATCGGCTGCGGGGTCACTGTCTGCAGTCGGTTCGGCTGAACAGCCGGAGACAAACACAAACAGCATAAGCAGGGCAATGGTCATAGTTAGAGCTTTTTTCTTCATTCGTATACCTTCCTTGTATGGTCATATCCGCTGTATTGGAACAGCAGGTATGAAATTCTCTGTCCGCCACTCTATCAGAGTCTTTCAGGAATTGCAAATCGATAGGGAACATCTGCTTCCACATCTGCTTTCAGTCAGATGATCGCATTTCCCCGGGCGTCCAGCGCAGCAAGCACGGGAAAATCCTCGACGGTAATCACTAAAAGCGCCTCGGGCCCGAGGTCCGCGAATGCCGCTGTCCGTACCGATGTTACCGTCTGCGCATACAGGGCGCCGCACCCCCCGTAGGCGTAGAAGTAGAGCGCACGATTGCGGACTGCCGCGTCCCGCACAGCCCTGCTTCTCGGTCCCTTTCCTATCATCCCCTTAAGGCCGGCATCGAGAAGCTGCGGGGTGAAGGGGTCCATCCGCGCAGCTGTTGTCGGTCCGCAGGAACCGATAATCCGTCCCGGGGGAGCCGGCGCCGGTCCCATGTAGTATATGGTCTCCCCGATCAGAGAAACCGGGAGCGTTGCTGATCTCTCCATCATTTCAATGAGCCGCTTGTGCGCCTGGTCCCGGCCGACCAGCATCTGCCCGAAAAGCCTGACCTCGTCTCCGGCCTTAATCCGCTCAATATCATCCGTCCGTAACGGGAGGGTCACTTTGTGTATCGTGCTGCCCATCACTGCGCCTCCTCATCATCGGTAAGAACGATGGTCAGATGTCTGTCAGCCCAGCAGCTGATGCTCACTCCAACCGGCAGGCCTGCTATGTGGGTCGGCTCAGCGGCAATCTTTACCGCCAGGGCGGTAACCTTCCCTCCAAGCCCCCCGGGTCCGATATCGGTTCCGTTAACCGCGGTCAGCAGCTCATCCTCGAGCTGTGCGAAGCGGCTGTCAGGGTGGCGGTCATCCAGGGGCCGCAGCTGGGCCCGTTTCGAAAGAACCATAGCCCGCTCAGCAGTCCCTCCGATACCCACTCCGACAACAATCGGAGGGCATGGCTTCCCCCCCGCCTGTCGTACTATCCGGGTAACCGCTTCGATAACCCCTTCGGGACCAGCAGTGGGATTGAGCATCTCCAGGGCGCTGCAGTTTTCACATCCGAACCCCTTGAGCATGATATGGAGCGTAAGCGTATTACCCTCGGTCAGGGTGTGCCAGATGACAGCCGGTTTGTTGGTGCCGGTATTCTCCCGATCAAAGACGGGGTCGGAAACGACAGACTTCCTGAAACTCCCGGCCGTATAGGACGCCGCCACTGCCGCGTTAATCGCAGGATCGATATCACCGAGGCGTACCGGCGCCTCGGTTCCGATATCGGCAAAAACAACCGTCATGCCGGTATCCTGGCACATGGGCATGAGAGACTCCTCAGCGGCAGCGAGATTCTCACTCACCATCGTCAGCACATTCCGGGCGATGGAATCAGGCGCCTCCCGCTCATAAGCTCCCAGCAGGGCCGCCCTCACATCATCAGGGAGGAATACCCCCGCCCGGGCAATCGCTTCGGCTGTCCTGCTCTCAATCTGTTCTCTGCTGATCATTTCCCCTCTCCCGTCGTACCGGTATCCATTCTCCCCCCTTTTCACAGTTTCCCCGCATCTGTTATAGTAGGCGTAAATCTGAGTAAAAAGAGAGTATACCGCTTCCATGAAGATATCAGAAATAGTAACCCTCGTCGAAGGCAGGCTCGTCTGCGGTGATGCGCAGCACGACCGGGAAGTCTTTTACGGCTTCGCCTCCGATCTCATGAGCGATGTCCTGACTCTGCTTGATGAGCAGATTCTCATGATCACCGGCCTCACCAATACCCAGGCAATCCGGACTGCCCAGATGTCTGACATCCATGTTATCCTCTTCACCAGGGGGAAGAATCCCACCCCGGCTATGATTTCCCTGGCACGTGAGGAGGATATCGCCCTGATCACCACCCCATTCTCCTCATTCAAATCGAGCGCACTGCTCTTCACAGCGGGACTCAAACCGATCTACTGACCTTCTCCGCTATAAAAGCTGCAGCTTCGTCACGTGATTGAGCAGGGAAGGCAGCGCTTTACTCTCGGCATTCACCATTTCATCACCGGCTACGGTAACCGAGACTGCGGCCCCTGCCTGCAGCTGCTTGAGCAGTTGGGCCGCCGCAGCTGAAACAGTCTCCGCACTCATCGAAAAATACTCATCCCGCCGCTGTTGTCTGATTGCATCGGTTATTCCGTAAAGCTGCCGCCTGAACGCAAGCAGGCTCTTCTCACGGGGGGGCTGGGGCCGCAGGTCCCGGCTGATCAGCGAGATCAGCGTCTGCTCAAGCTGCTCTGCCGGAATACCCCCTTCAGCGATACTCGCCAGGGCGGCGGAAAAATCACTGAAGGTTCCAGCTATCCGGGGGTCCCGGTAGGACGATAGGGTAAATATCCCCTCAAGCAGGTTCATATCTGCATGTGCTCCGTAGGCTCCGCCCCTGACCCGGATTCTTTCCCAGAGCTGACCGGTGCTCAGCAGTTTCGCCAGTACCGTATAAGCGGTCTGCCCCGTATCCGAGACCTTCAGTGCGGTGAGAGCATGGGCGTTGAACGCTACATCGGCGGGAAGCACAAAGGGTTCAAGATATCCCTGACCCGCAACTGCCGGCGCGAATTCCTGCCCGGAGGAAGCTCCCGGAGATGATTCAGCCGGCAGCCCCTCAAGGAAATCAGCCGTCAGGGTATCAAGCGCCTCTGCAAACCCCTCCTCAACGGCAGTGCTGAGCACCAGGTTCTCCCTGCTGATTACGCAATCCCGGATGTTCAGCATCTGCTCGCCGATCCGTTCAAGCTCCCGGGTATCGGCATCCTTGAGTGAGTGAAGAAAGAGCATCTGGTCGATGCCGCGCCACCCCTCCTCTATACCGGCTGCTTCACAGAGCAGGCTGGAGGCCCGCAGTCCGGCATAGCTGCTGCCCGAGGGAATCAGGTCACTCGAGAAATCGCTTACCTGCTCCAGAATAATGTCCCTGATCCGCTTTACGTCGTTTATCCGGGAGATGGTCAGCAGATCCCTGACCAGCTCGAGGGCCTCTGCCGTTCTCTCCTGAAGCACTTTGCAGCGGAAGAAGAGATGCTGACTCGGCTGTTTTCCCGAAACCGGGGTCGCTGCATCGAGAAAGGTCAGGAACCCGCCGGTTTTCCGGGTTATAAGTCGGGCTGTTTCACTGTAGTCCGAACCGGGCAGGCCGGTCATGTAGAGCAGACGGCTGAACAGCGGAAGCAGCCGCCGCTGCTCAAAGGTGAGACCGCTTACATCGAAGGCTCCGTCAACGTAGACTACCCCGTTGGTGAAGCTGCGGCAGGTATAGACATCAACTCCGCGGATGGAACTTCTGCGCTGTTGGATCAGGTCCACCCTGTGCGGCATATCATCGAGGGAGAGCGAGGGGATGCGGCTGAGTATCTCCGGGGAATCTTCCTGATTGTGATACTGCTCCAGCTTTCTCCGCTCAGCGGCCATGTTCCTGAGTTCCTGTTTCGAGGCGGAGGACTCCAGCTCCTCAGCCGCCCGCTTAAGCGCCCCGTTCTGCTCGGCGCTGTGGCGTTCATCCGGGAATACGGAGACGGTCGAGCGGTGCCGATTCTTCAGCAGGCGTTCCTGAATATACTCCTCAAGGAAGCGGGGATTCTTCTCAATGCTGCTCTTCAGGGCCTCCATGACCGGCTCGAAGAGCAGCGTGTCCTGCGGTCCGGTTCCATGGAGCCAGCCGCGCAGAGAGCGCGACATCGCCCTCAGCCCCCGCGGGATACCTCCCCGGAGCTCCCGATGCTGGAACTCTATCCGCTGCACAGCTGCTGCAAGGTCATCCCGGTTCAGGCCCTCCCTGACAACCGCCCTGAGCGTATCATAGACCAGTTCCTCAAAAGCCGCAGCTTTTTCCCGCGGTATGCCGGTAATGCCGACGGTGAATACCATTTCCCTCAGGTCAGCCTCCATACCGCTCATCGATGCGATATCGCGGCCAAGCTGAGAATCAATAAGGGCATGATAGAGCGGTGCCCCGGGGTTGCCCAGCAGCACTTCGACCAGAACCTCAAGAATCATGATCTCCCCGGGGACAACTGCCCTGCCAGCCAGCCAGTTGACCGTCACGGAGCCGGTCTGCTCACCGGCTCCTTCGGTACCGGGGCTGGTGAAGCTGAGGCTCAGGGGCTCGCTCCACGGTCGGGGAGAGGCAACAGCCGAATCAGTCCTGATAGCGGTAAACTCCTTCAGGAAGTTCTCCTCGAGAAACTTCAGCTGATCTGCGGTGGGGATATCTCCGTAGAGAAATATCCGGCAGTTGGAGGGGTGGTAGTACTCGGCGTGAAATCCCCGGAACTCCTCATAGGAGAGCTTGATAATATCGAGGGGATAACCGCCTGAGTCAAAGCCGTAGGGGGTGTCAGGAAAGAGCGATCGGTGGGAATGTTCGGCGACGATTGAATCGTGATCCGAGTAGACTCCCCGCATCTCATTGAACACGATCCCGTCAAAGGAGAGACGCCCTTTGGCTCCCGGTCCCTTGACTGTCCGAATACCCTCCTGCTGAAACACCTCCTTTTTCAGCAGCGGAAAAAAAACCGCATCAGCGTAGACCTCAAAGAGGTTGAAATAGTCCTTGCGCAGCGGGGATGCCGCAGGATATACGGTCTTATCGGGATAGGTCATCGCGTTGAGGAAAGTCTGCGCGCTGCCCTTGAGCAGCTGCAGAAACGGGTCCTTGACCGGGAATCTCCTTGAACCTGAGAGCACCGCGTGCTCGATGATATGGGGCGTGCCGCTGTTGTTCCGCGGCGGGGTCTTGAAAATGAAAGCGAAGAAATTTTCCGGGTCATTGTTGCTGACATGAAACAGATCAAGTCCGGTTGCCGTGTGCTGCAGTCTGATTCCCGTCCCGTTGTACTCAGTCAGTTCGTTTACAGCGGTTACGGTAAAGCCGTGGACCGATTTGCCGATTTCAAGTTCTTTCATACGTAAGATCCTCTCTCCTCAGTCCAATATCTGCGATACGTCCGAGCTGCCATTATAAGGTACTCTGCTGCGCATGGTAAAGGCTCTACAGGTAAAACGGGCGGCCTGCGGGCGGACCCGCGGAGGCAAGGGCGCCTTGCGCATATGCCGTTCCCCGGGCGAGACAGGCCGGCTCAGACTCGCCCCGCATTCTCCCGATCAGATATCCTGAAGAAAAAGCATCTCCGGCTCCGATGGTTACAATCCTGCGAACAGCTGAGGGGATTCTCGGGGCCGGATGGTGAGCAACCGTTCCGTTCCTGATGCTTGTCACTCCCCGCGGTCCGTCCTTGATTATACAGGCGGTATCGGTGAGCGAAGAGAGGGAGCGGCAGTGTTTCTCCAGCTCCCCATCCCCGGCCGCTTCGAGGGAGAAGAACGCCGCAAACTCCTCCTTCGTACCAAACAGAACCAGCTGCTGAGCCTCAGCCAGTCTCGGGAGCAGCTTCCTGCATTCAACGGCGCTGAAGGGGGAGGCAAGGTCGAGCGCCGCATTCGGGGCAAGAGCGCCTGCAATCAGGCTGCTGCCGGTGCGGGCAAGCAGAAATCCCTCAATACAGACCCAGGCAGACCTCCTCATCAGTTCTGAGGTTCTGCAGTCAGGTGAAAATGATCCGGATGCCCCCGGGTCAACGGCGATAGTCAGCTCATCGGGAATATTCGGGTCATACAGATAACAGCAGCGGCCGGTATTCCCCGGTGCGTTCTGCAGCTCCAGCTTCAGGCGTCCTGCTGCTGCGGCAAAGAGTTCTGCTCCTCCGTCGTCCCGGCCCACACATCCGAGGTATGCTGCCGAAAGGCCGGCCTCACCGATCAGGCGGGCGGCGGTAAACGTCCCGCCGGCGGCAAAGACCTGTACACCCTCCCCGGCGGCGTGCGGCGGATTGCCGAGCCCGGCGAGCAGCCTGCCTACCGGACCGGACTGGGGCAGGGGTCCGTGGCTGACAGTTCCCGGCTCGAGTCCCGAGTCCCTTACCTGCTGCGCCGTGACCGGGAGATAGATATCGATCAGGGGGTTTCCGACTGCTGTCAGCATCGTTTCTCTCCCGAATGACTCAGGCATCGCCTCCTCCTCAGTGCATGGATGAATCCCTGACTTTGCACGACTGCGCAACTATATCACTAATCTGCGGGCTGATGAACCCTCGGCTTGCGGCAGCTGCGGCTGTTCTGATAGTATAATGCCCATGCAGATGTACTATGACCGTACGATGATACAGCGACGCGCGGAACTCTGCCGGGCTGTCAGGGAGTTCTTCTGCAGCCGCGGCTACCTGGAAGTGGAGACGCCCCTGCTCTCCCCCGGCCTGATACCCGAGCCCTCGATCTCTGTTTTCGAGACCCTCTTCACCCACCCCTTTTCCGGTTCCGTCCCCTGCTGGCTCGTACCCTCCCCCGAAGTCCATATGAAGCAGCTGCTGGCTGCCGGTTCGGGCAGCATCTTCCAGATCAGCAAGTGTTTCCGTAACTGCGAACAGGTCGGGAAGCTCCATAATCCGGAGTTCACCATGCTCGAGTGGTACACTGTTGAGGCTGACTACCGGGATTCCATCGCCTGCGCCGAGCAGCTGTTCGAGGCCGCAGTTCCTTCGTATGCCCCTGATTATCTTCGACCGCCGTTTGCCCAGGTTACCATGCGCGAGCTGTGGCGCCGCTTCCTCGGCCTGGACCTTGATGCCCTGCACAGCTTTGCAGCAATGCGCAGGGCTGCCTCAGGACTCGGTCTGAACCTTCCTGAATCCGCTGGGGCTGATTCGTGGGAGTCGCTGTTTAATCGGGTATTCCTGACATTCATCGAACCGGTACTGCCGCAGGAAAGACCGCTGGCTGTACTGGACTATCCGTCCCGCATTGAATGCCTGGCTGCTGAAAAGACGGGGACTCCCTATAAAGAGCGCTGGGAACTCTACGCCGGCGGGGTGGAGCTCGCCAACTGCTATACCGAGGCGCGTGACCCGGTCCGCATCGCCGAGGTGTTCAGAAGCGAGGCGGCTGTTTCAGCGCAGCTCGGCATGGAGACCGGCACCGCTGTTCCCGACCTTCCCGAGGGGTTCCTGGAGCTTTTCCAGAACGACGAACAGCCCTTTCCCCGCTGCTCAGGCACAGCTTTGGGGATGGACCGGCTGCTGATGCTCATAAGCGGCAAGTCCGACCTGCGGGGGGTGATTTTATTCCCGTTATCTGCTATAGTGTAGCGAATTTTTTCAGGATTTCGTTTCACGCCGCTGCTCCCCGAAACCGGGGGTTTCCGGTCGCTGAGCTTAGTCCCCTGCATACCGCGGCGGCAGAAACTGTTCTGCCCCTACCCGATACAAACAGAGGTAAAAAAAGATGATCAAAGCGGGACAGATTGAAAAGGGCATGGCCCTTCTGATAAAAGGCGCTCCGTACGTAGTCGTGGAGCGGGAGTTCGTCAATCCAGGCAAGGGGTCAGCCTTCGTCAGAGTCAAGCTGAAAAGCCCCGCAACCGGCCAGGTTCTGCGGGAGACGATGAAGACGCAGGATTCCGTCGAAGATATCACGGTAGAGGACCACGACAGTCAGTACCTGTACAACGATGGGGAGAACTACCACTTCATGAACACCGACACCTTCGATCAGTTCGAGGTTCCCATGGCTTCGTTCGAGAGTTATCAGTACCTGATGAAGGACGGTGAAACCTACAGAATTACCTTCTGGGAGCACAAACCCCTCGATATCGTCATTCCCTACAAGGTTGTCTATGAGGTAGCGGAAGCCGAAGATGCCGTGAAGGGTGATACGGTCACCGGAGCCACCAAGGTTGTCACAACTGAAACCGGGCTGAAGGTTAAAGTGCCCATCTTTATCAAGCAGGGTGAAAAGATTCTCGTGAACACCGAGACGGGCGAGTATATCGAGCGCGTGAACAAGTAACGCAGATGGACAGGCTGCCGCAGCAATGGGTAAGCAGGGAGGCGGCGCTTACTGTCCGTACTCCCGGAGGAGAGAGCAGGCTCTCCTTCCTCCTCTCGCTCGGTCTGTTCAGCAGCAGCGCTGTTGATACCGGAACCCGCCTGCTGCTCAGACAGGTGATCCGCACGGTTCCCTTCACCGAACTGCAGTGGGCTGTAGACATGGGCTGCGGCACCGGCGTGCTGGCTGTTGCCCTGAAGAAAGTCTGCCCGCACCTGCGGGTACTGGCCGTTGACCGCAGCGCCCTCGCTCTGGCCTTCACCGCAGAGAATGCCCGCCGCAATGAAGTATCCCTCAGGACAGCCGCGGGGCTTGACCTGCTGCTGCTTGCTGATGCCCCTGCCTCAAAAGAGATCTTTACAGCCGAGGAGCAGACGCCGCTTCTGAAGCCGTTTGTGGATGAGGGAAAGGTGCTTATCGTATCGAATATTCCGGCGAAAGCGGGAGATCCGGTGCTGCAGCGCATCTTCACCAACGCCGCAGCCCTGCTTGCAGCAGCCGGCGGCGGCATATTCTCCTTCGTTATCGTATCCCCCCTGTTCAAGAGCGCCTTGGAGCACATCAGTGAAGCTGGTCTGACGATAATCGAGACTGAATCCTCAAAGGGTTACAGCATCTGCAGCACCGTCCTCAGCCCGGGAAGTGCCGGGGAAGCACAGGTGTTTCAATCGGATTTCCCGGGTGCCTACGGACGAAACATCGCGCTGGAGTTCACTCATCGGGATCTGCGCTACACCCTCACCACCGTTTACGGCATACCCGGTTTTGACTCGGTTCCCCGGGACGCGGCTTTAGCGCTGCGTACGTGGGAACCGCCGAAACAAGACGGCAGATCAAGGAGAATGCTCTTCTGGAACCCGAAGCAGGGCCACACTGTTCTCCCCGCCCTCCAGGCGATCGGAACCCCCGTATCCGAGTGCGCCCTCGCCGGAGATGACCTGCTCGCTCTCCTCGCCTCAGCGCGCGCTGCCGCAGCTTACTGCGGACAGCTGCCCGTAAGAATCATCCACCTGCCCGGCATCGGAGGTCTCGCCGAGGAAACTCTGAACTCCTCGGGCTACAACCTCGTCTGCATCGAGGCGGATCCGGTTGCCCGGGACCGATTGTATCCCGGGATGGACTGCGGCCTCCCCAAACACCTCAGCCCCGCTTCAGAGGTACTGCTTCACGGTTCCAGCGCCGATACAGGCAGGATTATTACCGGCTCGGAAGTCTTCCGGCTGGTAAGAAGCCGGAAGACAAAGGGATTCAGGGCTGCGGTTCTGCGGCTGAAAGACTGAGCAGGCACCTCACTTTTATAGGGATTCTTCCGTTCTTACTTGAATACGGCTTTATCATTTTCCCAATATATATTATTATATCGATAAGAAACAGTTCAAATAAAATAAACGCAGGCTTACCGCCTGACGGTACGGCAGTGGAGTGTTATCATGAGAATTACGAAAAAGGGGCGCTATGCGCTGCGGGCTATCCTGCACCTGCCCCGCCAGCCTGAAGGTAAACCTCTATCCATCAGAATTCTATCCGAAGAGACCTGCCTATCTCCGGAATTCCTTGAACAGATATTCTTCAGGCTGAGGAAGGCGGGAATCATTGCCTCAACCCGGGGCCCGGGAGGCGGCTTCACCTTCGTCAAATCCCCCGAAGAGGTCTCCATTGACGATATCTTCGTAGCCATAGATGAGGGCTACTACATCACCCCCTGCTCTTCGGAGGACCCCGACAAGGCCGAGGACTGCGACTACGCCGAGGAGTGCTGCGCCTGCGACTTCTGGCGGCATACCTACGAAGCAATGAGAACCTATTTTTCCGGCATTACGATCCGGAACGTACTCGACCGGAAGTTCCCTTCCTTCGGCTGAGTCAGCTGCCGTAATCCACGTACGTATACTGTTCTCCCCACTGATTTACCAGCGTATATACCGAGTCTTCCTGTGCGGCGATCCCTCCCGGGGCAAGGGGAACTTTACCGCCCCCTCCCGGCATGTCGACCGCGTACTCCGGCAGGGCTATATGGGAGAGACGGCGCCTGAGCTCGGCATATATCTCCAGTCCTCTCCTGATCGATATTCGGAACCGTGCTGTTCCTTCTGCCAAATCGGGGTGAAACAGATAAAAGGGGATGATCCGGCTGCCGACAAGCCGCGTACAGAGCTCCTGAAGAATCGGGACGGAATCGTTGACCCCTTTGAGGAGGACGCTCTGATTCAGCACCGGCATGCCGCGGTCGATGAACATCGCTGCCGCTTGGAGGGCCTGATCGGTCAGTTCAGCAGGATGGTTGAACTGGGTCACGATATAGAGGCCGGCGCTTCGGAAGCGGGATACAAGTTCCGCCAGTGGACGAGTCACCAGGTCAGGCCTGACGACCGGGACCCGGGTGCAGATCCGCAGCACGAGATCGGGGCGGGTTTCCCTGAAAGTGCCGAGCATCATTTCAAGCAGGCCTAGAGGCAGAACCAGCGGGTCCCCTCCGCTTATCAGCAGCTCGGTTATTTCTCTTCGGGATGCAAGATAAGCTGAGGCACGCTCGATATCCTCTCTCTGCGGATGTGCAGCAGTACCGGAGTGCGAGCGTCTGAAACAGTGCCTGCAGTACATCGCGCACCTGCCGGAGGCAAGGAAGACAGCCCGCGAGGGGTAGCGGTGGATCAGGGAGGGCACGGGCATCCGCTCCGCCTCCCCCAGCGGATCACGGCGTTCGTACGGCTTCACCTCCGCCTCACCGATATGTGCAACCGCCTGCAGCCTGATCGGGTCAAGCGGGTTGTCAGGATTGATAAGGGAGAAGTAGTAGGGGGAGATAATGCACGGCAGCTTCTCACCGGGAAGGGAGAACCAGGCCTCCTCCTCAGGTGTCGGATTGATGTAGCCCCTCAGTGCCTCCAGCTGCTTCGCTGGGGTATCTGAGCCGCCGGGGGAGCGTTCTTTCTGCTTCATATCCGTTACCACTACCATGATTCGCCCTCTGCGTCAATCGCATTCAATCCCCGGATTTTTATCGCCCGGAACAGGAATCTGTGCTATGATTGACCCGGCATACCGCCGAAGATACCGACCATCCGTCCTGCAGGAGGGACAGCGAATGAGAGAGAAGAGCAGCGCGGCCCGGACAGCCCCGGGAGAAAAAAGGAGCATGAAAGGCTTCTACACAACGACATTCCTCATCGGCGCAGGGTTTTTTACCATGGGACTGATGGATCCGCTCTACGATACCTACGTTCCAATTTTTTTAAGCCGCTTCATCGAGTCCAAGGGCGTGATCGGGACAATCATGACCCTCGACAACATATTCGCCATTGCCCTGATCCCGATCGTTTCAGCCCTCTCAGACCGTACCAGAACAAGAATCGGGCGCAGAATGCCCTATATCATAACCACGCTCCCGCTCACCGCGATCGCCTTCGGGCTCATCCCGTTTACGGTCCTCAACTCCCTCGGGATGCTCATTGCCGCAATATTCCTCCTGAACATCTTCAAGCAGTCAGCAAGGGGACCGGTTGTCGCCCTGATGCCTGATATGATCCCCGGGGATCTGCGCTCCGAGGCGAACGGGGTGATCAACACCATGGGCGGCATTGCCTCAATCGTGGGGACGATCGGACTGGCCCAGCTGATGAACGTCCCGATCAACCTGCCCGGCTACGGTCCTGCTACCGATATCCTCGCCTACCCCGTCGCCGGCGTACTGGTGCTCATCTCTACAGTCCTGCTCTTTACCTTTGTCCGGGAGCAGCGCGGCAGGCCCGATGACCCGTCCGATGAGAAGCGGGTCCCGCTCAAGGAGTCTCTTGCCAAAATCGCCGGAAGCGGGGATAAGAGCGCTCTCCTGATCCTGCTCTCCCTCCTCTTCTGGTTTATAGGATACCAGGGGGTGCTGCCGTTCATCGGGCTCTACTCCACTGATATTCTGCAGACCTCCTCCGGTACGGCCGCCTTCGCAGCCGGAATGGTCGGGATTGCGTATGCGCTGTGTGCGATTCCCTCGGGCATTATCGCACACAGACACGGGCGCAGAAAAACGATCCGCACAGCCCTGATTGTGCTTGCCGGCATCCTTCTGCTGGTATTCCTGCACGAACCGGTTACCGCCCTGCTCGGTTTAAGCGGTGCGCTGCGCCGGATCACCTTCTGGATTCTCATGTTCTTCTTCGGCATGTTCTGGGTCGCAATCGTCACCAACTCCTTTCCGATGCTCTGGCAGATGGCCACCTACAGCGACATGGGGATGTATACCGGACTCTACTACTTCTTCTCCCAGCTGGCTTCCATTATCGCCCCTCCGATAACCGGAAGCATCATCGATCTCTTCGGGTTCCGGGCAATTTTCCTCTTTGCCGGTCTGTGCATGATTATCGCCTTTATCCTGATGACCGGAGTCAAGCGGGGCGAGGCTCAGGAGGCGGCCTCCTGAGAACAGTTCCCGGGGGCAGTATCGGCGAATCCGCTATGCAGAGACGGGAAAATTCCGTACAATGCGCGTATGTCCGATACTGTCGCCTGTCGATATGCAAGAGTTTCCGATATCCCCGCTCTGACCGCCATATACAACTACTACATCCTCAACACAGCTGCAGTATTCGAGCTGGAGCCGGTGAGCGCGGAAAACCGGAGTGCCTGGTTCTCAACCTTCAGCCCCGAATCCCGCTATAAACTCATCACTGCGGCGTGCGGGGAGGAAGCGGTCGGCTACATCTCGACAAGCAGGTTCCGCGAGAAGGCTGCCTACGTACGTTCGGTGGAGGTCAGCGTGTTCATCCACCCCGACCATACCGGGCGGGGCATCGGCTCCGAGCTGTTCTCCCGGCTCCTGCAGGAGCTTTCGGCCACGGACACCCACCGTATCTATGCCTGCATCGCCGTCCCCAATGAGGCTTCCTACCGGCTGCACAGCCGCTTCGGTTTCCGGGAGACAGGAGTGTTCAGCGAGGCGGGGTTCAAGTTCGGGCGCTACCACGATATTCGCTGGATGGAAAAATCACTGCCCTGAGGTTTGCACAGCTATGAAGATCAGCGCACAGAGCAATATTTACGTAATTCAGGTGCTCACCGGAAAAGAGGAACTCTACCGGAAGCACGTATTCAACTTCAGGAAACACATGGAAAACTACGAGGAGGGGGAGAGCGAGTATGAGATGATCATACCGAAAAGGACGCTGACCCTGCGCAGGAGAGGCAAGTGGATTCCCACTACCAAGCCGATATTTCCCAGCTATGTCTTCCTCGTCTGTGAATCGCTGCACCCCGACTCGCGGATGATGCTCCGGCGCATGCCGGGCTACATCCGTTTCATGAAGGAGAAGGACGGACGTCTGACCCCGCTGACGGACAATGACCGCGAGCTGCTCTTGCGCCTGACGGCCAGCGGAGAGAATACGAGAAGATCGGTCGTTACCTTCGATAAGGACAACAGGGTGGTACCCCTCTCCGGGCCGCTGAAGGACTGTGAGGGAACGATCATCAAGGTGGACCGCAGAAAGCAGCGGGCACGGGTCCGATTCATGCTCAACGACAAGACATTTGTGATCGATTTTGAGTACGAGGAACTGAGCAGACAGAAAAAAAACGGCGCCGGCGCACCGTGACGGCAGAAACCGTCAGCGGCGACGCTCTTTATACGCTTTGAGAGCTTCGGCAATGATCCGGGCCGACTTTCTGAGGTCCTCTTCGCGCAGCACGTAGGCTATCCGCACCTCCTGCCTGCCCAGCCCTTTGGTTATATAGAAACCTTCCGCCGGAGATATCATAACCGTTTCATTGTCAAACGCAAAATCCCGCAGCAGAAAAGCGGCAAAGTCCTCGGCATCCTCAACCGGCAGACGGGCTATCAGATAGAAGGCTCCCCCCGGCATGGACGTCATCACTCCCGGGATGCTGCGCAGCTCACCGACAAGCACGTCTCTGCGTCTGCGGTATTCATCGAGAACCCGCCGGTTGTAGCTTTCCGGGGTATCGAGAGCCGCCCGGGCTGCAAGCTGCTCAATCGTCGGCGGGCACAGCCGCGCCTGGGCGAGTTTCAGAACCTGCTGCAGCAGTTCACGGCTGCGGCAGAGAATTGCCCCTACCCGTGCCCCGCACATGCTGTAGCGTTTTGAGATGCTGTCAACCACAACAGCCCGGTCAGCGATCTCAGGATACTGGAGGATGCTGCAGAACGGCTCCTCCCCGTAGATAAACTCCCTATACACCTCATCCGAGATAAGAAAGAGATTGCGGCGCCTGACGAGGTCAACAAGCTCTTCGATCATCTCACGGGTATATACTGTTCCGGTCGGATTGCCCGGGCTGTTGATCATAACCGCCTTGGTCCGGTCGGTTATCTTCTTCTCGAACTCCCCGATGTCAGGAAGCCTGAAGCCCTCCTCGAGCCTGGTTGTCACCGGGACAACAACGGCTCCGGCAACCCTGGCCATGGAACCGATGTTCGTGTAGTACGGTTCGGGTATGATCACTTCATCCCCGGGATCGCAGAGGGTCAGCAGCGTAAACAGGATAGCTTCGCTGCCGGCAGTGGTCACCATGATATCTTCGGCCCCAAGCTCTATGCCGAACCTGCTGTAGTACCCGGGAAGAGCGCTGCGGTATTCGGTCAGCCCTTCGGAGGGGCCGTAGGCGAGTATATTCATGTCCAGGCTGCGCACAGCCTCTATCACCTGCGGCGGCGTCTCGATATCAGGCTGCCCTATGTTGAGGTGGTAGACGTGCACGCCCCGACCCTTTGCTGCATCGGCGAGGGGACTGAGTTTCCTGATCGGCGATTCCGCAACGGCTCTAATTCTCTGGGAAAACGGCACTATCATCGATACTCCTTGCAGTCTTCTGCTGTCCTGTCAGGACAGGATTGTTCAGTTCTGTTCACCGCTCTTCTCCCGGTGATCCTTGATCAGATTCTGGATAAAAATTCTGTTGTCCAGAAGCGGGCTCAGCGAACGGCCGTGGTGAATGCGGGAGATGATCCGGGCAAACAGGTCGGATACGTCGGTATGGATATACCACTCCCTGCTCAGAAGGGTTTCATCATGATAGACCGCGTTTGTCCCGATGATCCGATAGAAGACCCCCTCACGGTATGCCTCATCGAAGATTTCTATCGAATTTCGGTTGAAGAAAGGGAGGCTGACCGCACAGATGATCGTCTTCGCTCCGCACTTGCGTATCTCCCGCATAGCGGAGAGCAGGGTGCCGCCGGTTCCGAGCATATCATCGGCCATGAACACCGTCTTGTTCTCCACCTCCCCGAGCAGCTTCACAACTTTAATATTAGTACTGTTCGCATTTCTTGAAACTTGGGAGTAGTCCCGTTCCTTGTAGAGCATGGCCAGCGGCTTCTGCAGGCTTTCGGCAAAGAACTTGTTGCGCAGGATTGCCCCGGTGTCGGGGCTGACCACAGCCAGGTCAGGATCATTGAAGTCAACGAGTTTTTTCAGCTGCAGGAGTATCTGGTAACTTGCATGCAGGTTTTCGAGTCTCAGGCGACTGAAGCTGTTCTCAATTTCACGGGAGTGGATATCGAGGGTGATGATCCGGGCTACCCCCACATGCTCGCAGATATGGCCGAACCAGCTCGCCGTAAGTCCCTCCCGCCCGCTCTTCTTGTGCTGCCGGGAGTAGGGATAGGTAGGCAGCACCAGGTGCACGCTCTCCGCTCCGGCCACCTGAACAGCACTGACGGTTGTCCAGAGGTACATGAGGTGGTCGTTTATCGAAAGCACCTCCGGCTGGTCGGTACCGTAGAGTGATACCGGATACTGGTTTGCCACATCGTAGATGATGAACACCCGCAGACCGCGGACCGACTGAAGGACCTCCGTCTTCACCTCTCCGTTGGCGAACTTGGTATAGCGTACCGGAATCTCAAAATTGGGAGAGAGGTAGGTGCTCGAGGGTTTGTTGTGGGGTATTCTCTTATTATTCAGGTCCTCGATCAGCGTAACAAACTTGAGGATCTCATCCTCGCCCATGTTATGCCTTTTAGAGAGCGCGGAAGAGAGTTTCCGATAACGGATCGTGTAGAGTTTCCGCAGATGCTTGAGTACACTGGCGGTAAACTTCTCCGTCCCCGGACCGGATATGATCCCCAGCTTGTTCGGTTTGACGATGCTCATGCCTGAGAATACCACGCAGGTAATTTGCGGGTCAATCATCAGCCGCTGAAACCTGTACCTCAATGTCTGACATTAATCTGAACTTTTCCGTAATTTCCTCTCTGGGAGTTTGGCATTCTCTCGCTTCTTCATCTGATAACAAAAGATTACAGCAAAAGAGACCAGATCGACCTCAGACATATTGTCGTCGTTATCGCCTGCGAGTTTGCCTCGAGACCCATTGATTCACGTCCTGCAACATGCGATAGTAGGGTGCCCTGCACAGTGATTTATGTGCAGGGGTTGAGGAACAGGCAGGTTATGAGAATTGACAACTTGAAAAAAGTCATGATCAACCGTGAGCTCTCCTGGCTCAATTTCAACGAACGGGTGCTTCGGTCCGCCGAACAGGAAAATATGCCCCTGATGGAACGGATCCGGTTCCTGGGGATTTTTCACGCGAACCTGGATGAATTCTACTCGGTACGGGTCGGCTCACTCCACCGGCTGCTCAAACTCTCCGACCCGAACATCATCATCCACAAGACGGAGGTGCGGGCCGCCATAGCCTCCATTTTTACCCAGGTTACGATACTCAACCAGCGTTCGCAAACCTTGTTCACCCGCCTTCTGAAACGGCTGCGTGACAGCGGCTTCCCCCTGTCCGACGGCACCGGTCTGACGAGACGACAGACCGCATGGATTGAACACTACTTTCAGGAGAAGGTTCGGGACCGGATCTTTCCGGTCATGCTCAACGGAGGAGCCAACTTCCCCTTTCTGCTCAACCTCAGCACCTACCTTGCCGTTGTGCTGGAACGGAAGAGCAAACCGGGGGAGGTGCAGTACGCCCTGCTGGAAATCCCTGAGACCCTGCCGCGTATCACCCTTCTGCCCCCTGAAAACGGTCTGCAGCGGTTTATCTTCATTGACGACATCATAAGGATGAAGCTGAAAGCGATCTTTCACACCCAGGGATTTGATCGGATCACCGCCTTTTCCCTGTCCGTCACCCGGGATGCGGAATACAGCCTCGATGAGCAGGTAACGAAGAGTCTGTATGAGAAAATCACCCTGTCTATTCGCCAGCGCAGTTTCGGCGAGCCGGTGAGGGTCGTCTACGACTCCGCCATGCCCGAGGAACTGCTGCGCTCCATAAGCAGCAGCGCCCAGCTGAATGAGTGCAGCAGTATCTTTCCCTCAGGCCGGTATCTCACCATGGCCTCTCTGGTGAAGTTTCCGAAAATTCCCGATTCCGAGCTCTACTTCACCAGACAGCCGCCGCTTTCTCACCATACCCTTGACAGCCGCACCGCCCTGATCCCCCAGATACTCAAACGGGACCATCTGCTCTCCCTCCCCTACCAGCGGTTCTCACACATGATCGATCTGCTGCGTGAGGCTTCCCTCGATCCTCAGGTGGTATCGATCAAGATGACTCTCTACCGCGTAGCAGAAAACTCCTCCATCGTCAGCGCATTGATCAATGCCGCGCGCAATGGGAAACGGGTGGTGGTATTCATCGAGGTTCAGGCCCGTTTCAACGAGGAGGCAAACCTCTTCTGGACCGAACAGCTGAGCAAGGAGCATAATGTCACGCTTATCAGCAGTCTTGAAGGCTTGAAGGTGCACAGCAAGCTCTGTGTGATCCGGCTAAAAAATGCTGAAGAAGGCTCCTCAGTGAGGATCGCGGCAGTCAGTACCGGGAACTTCAATGAGAATACCGCCAGACTGTACAGCGATCTGATCCTCTTCACCGCCCATAAGGGTATCGCCAATGAGGTCAACAAAGTATTTAAACTGCTCGCTGTCAGTTTCCGCAGCTATAAATTCAACTACCTCCTGGTGGCGCCCTTTTCGCTGCGAAACAGGGTTATTGCGCTGATCAAGCGGGAAATTTCCCACGCAAAGCAGGACCGGGAAGCCCGAATTATCCTGAAGATCAACAACCTCGTCGATGAGCAGATGATCAGGTGGCTCTGCCGGGCCTCCCAGGCCGGAGTCTCCGTGATCCTCCTGATCCGGGGAATCTGCTGTCTGCGCCCGGGTATCCCCGACATGAGCACCGGGATTACCGTCAGGGCTGTCATAGACCGTTACCTTGAGCATGCCCGGATATTCTGCTTCCACAACAACTCTCAGAAAGAGTACTTTATCGGCTCCTCCGATCTCATGCAGCGAAACCTTGACCGACGGATTGAAACGCTCGTTCCAGTGCTCGAACCTGCGCTGGTTCGGGAACTCGAAAGCTACCTCGAAGTGCACCTGCACGACACCTACAGCACCTTCTCGGTGGATACCGATATGGAAAGCCTCCTGCTGCGCAGCGGGGAACCGGGTGAAGTTCATGCGCAGCACGACCTCTACCGCTTCTACAAGGAGAAGGCCTCAGCTTCACCTGCCGCCGAGTCTTCTCCCTGAGGTTCAGGCCGCCCGAAATCTATTTGACTTTTCAACCACAACAGTACTATCCTTTAGGTATAACCCCAACGTAGGAGGTGGCTATGAATCTGGAAATCAGAGGCATCCATTACAATGTGAGTGATACCACGAAGGAGTTTTTCGAGAAAAAACTCGAGCGCATCGATTTTGCGGCCGAGTACCTTGTAGATCTGCTGATCAACGTACACAAAGAACCGCACCAGAGCTACAAAATCGAGGGCAAGGTTCACTTCCAGTGGGGAGTAACAAAAATGGTGGGAGCAGAGGGGCATGAACTGTATGAAGCCATTGAGTATTTTGTCGACAAGCTTGAACAGCTGGTACGTAAGGAGAAGGGAAAAATAAAGGATCACAGCGCCAAACACCGGGAGGAGATACCGACCACTTGATCATGCTTACCCGGTTTTCCCCCTAGTTCAGAGCTCCCGGTCACCCGCCTGGAAGGCGGTGCGGTCCGGGAGCTTTTTATTCACCGCCGCACTTAGTCAAGTTCAGCGGCAAGTTCACGTCCCTTATCGTAGAGGTAGTTGAGCTGGTAGCGTCCCATGAGAAACTTCCGGTCACCGCCGTCTACCTGAAGCATGAGAAAATCATCATCATAGGGGTACAGCTCGACAAGCTTCTCCTGCCCCTCCTCTGTCCTGTGGAAGTAGACGAGCTGCATCACAGGTTCCTCAGCGGCGGCGGCGGATCTTTCAGCCTCCCCATCGATGCTCCTTCCGATCAGCACCTGGTAGAATTCCTTGAACCGCTCCTCGCCGATCTCACTGCCGTTTATCAGATAGGTATCCCCCTCTCCGTCCTCGGTCCCGCTGCGCTCAATCCGCGCCTCTATGACCAGATCCCGTATGTCCAGGCGGTACCCGCTGATCGTATCAATTCCAACGAGGGCTGCGAAGGAATCCATATAGTCAAAAGGTTCTATGTAGGCGGCGGCAGCGGCCTCCTGCGGAATAACAAGAACCGGAGAGGAGGTTCTGCTTACCAGGGCGTAGCGGCCGTCCGCACCGTATTCGGCGCCGAGCTGCAGGCTCAATCCTGTTCCGTCTCCCGCCTCAACGGTGAATTCGCGGGCGGATGCGGCGTCAAGACCGTAGGAGGCAAGCGGTCCGGGTTCATCGATGAACGCAAGAATATTCACCCCCTCCCCGATGGGGGCAAGCAGTTCGAGGTACTTGCTGTCGAAGACCCCCCGGGGAGGATCATAGGGGGCAGTGAAGGCGAGGGGGAACATTCCCGAGGCAAACGGGCTGCTGCTGTCCGAGAGTTCTATCCGGTAAATCTGCCGCCCCCCCTGTGAGACTGACACCTTCTCAAGCTCCCGGAGCGAGACCGGGTTCATCCTGGTAATACGAATATCGTAAAGCTGGGGAAATACATATCCGACTGCAGCGGCGTCGATCAGGTAGATGCGCGGATCGCCCTCCCGCATCAGGTACCGACCGCTTCCATCGGGATTTGAGCCGCCAAGATAGAGTACCGTTGAGCTTCCTCCTGCGCTGACTGAGCAGACCGCCTCCGGTTCGAGAAGTCCGAAGAGGTGCCGCTCATCCTCATCCCCCGCTGATACCGCCTCTTTTGCCGTAAGTACGGAGAGCACCGTCCCCATCGTCTCGCCGACTCCCGGCTGCAGGGGAATATCAGGTCTTCCCTTCAGCACATAGCCGCTGCTGCCGGCAGGTACGAGGGTAAACTCTTCGTCACTGCGGGAGACGGTCAGTTCATCAAATGTCCGCGGATCGAAATCAAGCAGCCCTACCGGCTGGTCATCCCGACTCTCCCCTTCGGAGACAGCTTCAGCGGCGGGCTCCTCCCCGGACGGGGTATCACGGCCTGCAAGCAGGTAGACCGCCGCGAGTACGGCAACAGCAGCGACAGCGGTCAGCAGCACTCTGTATCTCTTCACAGCCGTTTTCTCCTGAGATAGATAATAAGCCCCGCAGCAACGATGAGCACTGGAATGATTACCACGGTCAAGGCTGCATAACTGAACGCGTAGGCTGCACTGATCTGCAGTGGAAGCTGGTAGAGGCTGCGACTCTGCACATTAATCGTCTTCTGATCACCGGCCAGCCACCCGAAAGCGGATACGGTAAAATCGTAGTTGGCCTTCAGCGTACCGAGGCCTGACAGGGGAGCGAAAGACTGACCGCTGCCGACAGCAATGACCTTCGCCCCTTCCCTGATCCCGGTCTCAATGTTCTTTTCGGCAGCCGCAACAGCGGCGTAGATCGGACCCCTCCGGTCGCTCTCAATCCTGCTGGATACGGTCGTGTTCAGGTCTAACCGCAGCCAGGAGCTCTGAGAGGATGAAAGCAGGGGAATCAGATCAATATTCCTCTTAGTCAGCGCCGTCTGTGAAAATCCCAGTGATGAGACCAGCACCATGTTCTGACTGTTCTCAATCAGGGATCCTGCTATGACGTCCTCCTCGTAGGAGGGGGTAAAGACCAGCGGTATTCCGCCGAATTCCGGCAGCAGGCGATCGGAATCCTGTTCCATGATGATCCCGCGGTCAACCTGGATATTCCACGAGGAGAGCAGGTCTCCCAGGTTGGGAATCGGCTCCTGAGTCAGGTCGAGGGCTATAAAGAGGCTTCCCCCTCGCTCGAGAAAAGCCCTGATCTTGTCAGTCTCGTTCCGGCTGTAGTCCCAGGAAGGACTCAGGACGGCGACGATGTCAGCCTCCTCGGGGATCCGCTCGGCCGTTGTCAGGTTGATCTTCTCAAGCTCAATATTGCTCTTCTTAAGCGGTTCATCATACCCGAAATCGGCAAACATATACTCATTGTGTCCGGTTACCTGATAGACGGTCACCCGCTGCCCGGTGGCGGCATACTGCACCGCAGCTGTCAGGCTCTGCTCCGCTTTGAATCCGTAGACCTGCATCTGGCCGCTGCTTTCGTATGATACATTGTAGAGGTCAATGTTGGGGACTACCCGGCTGCGGTCCCCGCTGACGACAATGACCGACCCGGAGGAGATCGTCTTGGGATCCTCCCCCTCCCCCGCAGGCTCAGCGTACCTGGCTACCAGTGCGGGGTTCCTGTCAGGGTCAATCTGCCGCAGTTCCACACGCTCAAAAGCAGCATACTGTCTCAGCAGTTCGTATACCCCAATCTGCTCCTGTCCCGGTTTTGCCAGGTAGTAGAGCACCACCTCCTGCTCAATATCCTCAAGCAGGTCCTTCGTCTCCCGGGTGAGGCTGTACAGATCCCGCCGGGTAAGGTCGAAGGTAAGATCAAGTCTCCCCGCTATGAGATTAAGCAGCAGAAGCCCGACAGCAACAGCTGCGGTAAGCAGCACGGAGAGCAGGGTGTATTTGATTTTTACCGGTATCTTTTTCATGATGCTCAGCTCCAGCGGCGGCTTTCAATCCTACTTCCCGTCAGGTAGAGGAAGAAGGCCGAAAAGCTCAGATAATAGATAATCGCATCGACGCGGAGAATTCCCATGGGAAACCGCTGGAATCGACTGGTAAGGGAAAACCAGCTGATGCTTCTGCTGATAAGGCCGTAAAAGAGGTCTCCGGCGCTGAAGTAGAGGACAGCGACGAGGACAAGGACTGCCGCACCCGCACCCGCAGCTGCCTTCCAGCTGTCCGTCCTGCGCCGAAAGAGCAGCAGAAGCAGCCCCGCAACCGCCAGGACAAAGATCGCTCCCGCCTCGGAGGAGGAGGGCACGAAGCCGGTGATGAAATCGGAGACCCAGCTGGCAAGCA
>CAYSRK010000296.1:0-19004 GCA_964433385.1 uncultured Spirochaetales bacterium | reverse complement strand
TCTTTCTGAACATAGTGGAGAGCAAGAAGAACAGCTCGGAAGGATTCGAGCGGCAGTCTGTCATTGTTTTTGATGATGATCTGCAGGGCTTTGTCGGAGAACTGCAGCGTTCGCTTGATTTTATCAAGAAGCGGAAATTGTGAAACTTCTGCGGTGGATGGGAGTCAGCGGCCGCAATGAGCAGATATGGCGATGCTCCCGGGTAGGGTAGCCTTTATGCCGCTCAAAACCCCATCCCGGATACACTGCCGCCGCTTTGATCATCCATGCGTCTCGGGCAGTTTTTGCCAGAATTGAAGCGGCCATGATCTCATAGACACGCGAATCGCCCCCGATAACTGCCCGCACAGGAACGTCTACCTCCGGAGGGAACTTGCCGTCGGCAAGGACCGTTGATCCTCTGCGCATCTCAAGCGGAAGGGAGTAGAAAGCGCGCTTCATGGCAAGCAGGGATGCACGGTGGATATTCAGCGCATCGATAGTTCTCGGTGACACCCAGGCTACCGACCAGGCGAGAGCCTCACGTCTGATAACCTCTGCAGCTCTGTCCCGCTTTTTTTCACTCAGCCGCTTTGAATCATTGAGAAGCTCGAAGGGAAACTCCGGAGGCAGGATCACGGCAGCTGCGGTGACCGGTCCCGCGAGCGGCCCCCGGCCTGCCTCGTCTATGCCGCAGATAGGTGTCATGAATCCAGAGTACCAGGTAATAGCAGGAGATACATCAGTAAGAGAAGGGGGGTACGTCATCTGAGTTTCTGCCTGACAATTTGTTCCATCTCGCTGATGATCCCCGCGTTCAGTTCTTCCGAAAAATCGAACATGGGAATCAGTTTTTTATACAGGGGTCTGAGGAAACTTTTAATCCGCTTCTCATCGTATTCCATGATTGATTTTCCTTTGAGCAGAAGCACCGTTACCGCTGCCGGGGAGTAGTAGCTGCCAATTTCACTGAAACCGAACTTATGATAGAGATTGATCGTCTTCTCATCGTCGGAGAAAACATCGATGAGAAGAGTCTCGATGCCGAGGGAACGAGCAAGCAAATAGACGAGCATGATCAGCCCGATAGAGACAGTAGAATTTCGAGCCTCTGGCAGAACCGCCAGCCGAATGATTTCAGCGCCTGTACCCCGACTTACATAGTCATCAACATTGAAATTCCTGGAAACCGGCAGCGGCCAGATCTTAGCTGATGTAAGCAGCGAGACAGTCCCCACTGGATGGATCCCCCTGAATGCAAGGATATGGAGGGCCTCCGTATCGAAAGTGCGCTGTATGGACTCCTCAATATAACCTTTTTCACCGATAAGCACCTTGCGCTGGATGTAGAAGATATCATTGAGCGCAGATTCATCCTCACGGACGAGAGAGAAGCGGATCGCTGTTTTGCCCTTTTCGGTAACCGGAAGTATCACGGAGAATGCTGAGCCCTCTCCGGCAGTGCTTCTTACCCGTATCCGCCCGTACATTTTTTCGACTATGTTGAAGCAGTTTGACAGCCCCAGCCCGGTGCCGGTACCGGGAGGTTTGGTGGTGAAAAATGGAGTAAATATCTGGTTAAGGTTGTCTGCCGGAATACCGCATCCGGTATCCTCAACAGTAATGTACACCGACCCGCTCTCTTCGTTGCAGGTCAGGGTGAGCTCGCCGCTGCCCTCCATCGCCTGAATAGCATTCACGATCAGGTTGAGAAAGAGCTGCTGAAGCTCGCTTTCGTGCGCCTTGATCTGAGGCATCGCGTGATAATTGCGTTTGACGGCGACTCCCTGTGAATCCACTCCGCGGGTGGCCAGCCTGAGGGAGAATTCCAGAACCCGAATAATATCAACTTCCCGCAGTTCCGGCTCCCCCTTGCGGGTGTAGACTGACAGCTCTTTGATGACGTCAGCGGCGTTCATCGCGTATGCGAGAATATCTTCAGCGTATTCTCTGATTGCAGAATGCTCTTCGAGTTCGGAGAGAATAATTTCTGCAGTTCCTGATATGCCTGCCAGGGGGTTATTCAGCTCGTGGGCGATTCCGGCTGCCATGGTCCCGATGCCGGCCATCTTTTCGGTCCTGATCAGATCCTCCTGCAGCCGTTTCTGCTCCGTAACATCCCTGATTATCTCAACAAAGACCATTTTCTGATTCTGGGGAACCTTGACGTTATTGAACTGGAATGAGTAGATGCTGCCGTGCACCTCAGTTTCTAGCTCAATCATTCCCCCTCCGTGAATGCAGTCGAGTGATTTGCAGAAGCTGCACGGGCGGCTGCGGTGAAAAAAGGCGCGGTAGCATTTCTGCCCGATAAGCGCCTCCCGGGTCTGTCCGAAGAAGAGGGTTGCAGCGTTGTTTACCTCAAGAATGGTATAGTCTACATTGGAGAGGATCACCGGCAGAACTATACCGTTGAATATCGCCTCAAGCTTGCTCTTGCTCAGATACAGCTCATCCCCCTGGGCCTTGATGTGTTCAAAGGAGAGAGCATTTTTCAGGGAAAGGGAGCTCTGGGCTGCCAGGATTTCAAGCGCTTCAATTTCAAACTTGGAAATGACGTCCTTGCTGCTGGGAAATGATCCGATAATATAGCCGGAAATCTGTTTTCGGTAGACTAAAGGGATGATGATATCTGCAGGGGGCAGCTGCGGACTTACGCTGAACTGCTCCTCACGGTTGGGGGAGTAGATCAGCGGGCTGATATCCTGGGAGCGGGAGCTCTCAAGCTCCTCGTGGAGGAACGCGGTAAAATCAAGTTCCACCGTATCGCCGGTATGAAGCTGTGAAGGGCAGTTTTCGTTGGATACCAGGACAAATCTGCCGTCCTGGCTCTTGATGTCCTCAACCAGGAATACGGCCCATTGCGCCTTCAAGCCGGTAGTGATGCTGGAAACAACCTCATCGCCGAGCTGCTGGAGATCAATGACTGTTGTCAGCTTGCGGCTCAGCTCCCTGATGGCGGCCTGATAGGGGTGGCGGCGGGGGATGATGACGGTATCGACAAAGTAGGCCATCAGGCTTCTCAGCGGCGATATGATCAGGGCAGTGGCAAAGCCGAGCAGAACTGCCACAGGGAGGATGTCGTCCGGGGCGTATACCGGGCTGACATGGCTGATGAGAGTCAGAATCAGGTAATAGATTGCTGAAGCGGAGAGTGAGAGGACGATAACCAGCATAATCCGCAGCGCCACTCTGGAGTAGTATACGAGCTTGTAGCGGTAGATCGTGTAGAACAGGAGCATGGCGTTGATACCGGCTGAGAGAATGTCAAAGGGGTAGATGCTGAGGGCGGGAAACAGGTTGAACAGAATACCGATGAGCATGATTACCGTTCCCAGCAGCGGCAGGCGCAGTTTTTTCCGAATTTCCACGCTGCTGTTCTTCCTGCTCTCAAACATCATGATTCCCAGCGTCACAATCAGGAAGACATAGCTGATGGAGTAGGCTGCAGCAGCTCCTCTCCCGAGTTCATAAAAGAATAGACCCTCAGGGGTATACCCCGCATCCGTCACGATGGTTCCCCGAAAATTCAGTATCATCAGGGGGATCAGCAGAAGGTAGCTGAGACTTTTGAACAGGTTGTATCTGCGGTTGTGGAAACCCATGATGTCGATGACGGAATGGGTCAGGGTGAAGGGTACGGAGAGCAGACCGACGAGCATGATCCGGTTCCAGGCCAGCGGTGTCAAGATCGAACTATTGAGGTGCATCATGAACGAACCGAAGCTCCAGACAGCTATCACGACCACATAAATCTGAAAAGACCAGTAGAACCGCTCCTTTTTCGATTGGGTGAAGCCGAAAACTGCAAAGAGAACGTAGAGGATGAACGCCATAGCTGTTATGATGGTGCTGATGTCAAGGATCATAGATATTCCTACTTTATTTCCTATATGTAATCTCGTACGTAAGCAGTATCTACTGTACCGGCAGTATGCACTATTTTCCTTTATTGGAAAATACTGTATACATTCTTTCTATATGGCACTGATTTTTTGTCATAATCAGTCGACTTATAGTACAAGGAAACTAGGGTTTTGTGGAAATTAATTGTACTGACTGCAGGGGGATTTGCACTGCTGGTGCTGCACGACATGTCCCAGATCAGGCAGCAGCGCATCCTGAAGCTGCTCGGTGCCGGAGGTTATCTCCTGATAGCTGCAGTATATGGTGCGATCCTGAGTTCAAGCTGCAGTTTGCGTGAACGGGTAATTTTCCCCATTGCTGCAGCGCTTTTTGCAGTTCTCCTGGTATACTCGGTGCTGCTTGAAATTCCCATCCGGCATCGGGGGAGCAGTACGGGAAGTGCATACACCCGGGGGACCTACCGGCTGTCGCGACATCCGGGGTTTATCTGGATGGTACTGATGAATACCGCGCTCCTGTTCTGGTGCCCTCAGGAGAAAATAGTACTGGGGTTCCTTACCCTCTGCAATCTTCTGCTTATCACGATCGAGGACAGGATCATTTTTCCGAGACTTTTTACCGACTACAGCACTTACCGACAGGAGGTGCCCTTTTTCTTCAGGATTCTGCCGAAGAAACGGTGACACAAACGCAAAAGCACAAAGAGGAGCAGCTACATGGGATATCATATTGCAGCAACCGACGATGATCCTGCAATCAGGAAAATACTCAACATCATTCTTACCAAAGAGGGATATACCGTATCAATCTGCTCTGACGGAAACGAGCTGCTTACTCTGCTGAAGCAGAAATCAGAAGAGATTGACTGCATACTGCTCGATATCAAGATGCCTGGTATATCCGGGGTCGAACTGCTCGGGGTTCTGCAGAAGCAGTACGGTGCCGTTCCGGTTATTATGCTCACCGCCTTCTCAGATCTTGATACCGGCATGAAGGCAATACGGAGCGGGGCAGCCGATTATCTTTCAAAGCCGGTGCGCAAGAAAGAGCTGCTTGACCGTATAGACGCCGCAATAGCGAAATCGCGAAGGCAGCTTGCTGAAAAAATGGCCAACGAGCAGATATCGCATCAGCATAAAATTCTTGAGGACCAGCTCGACACTGCTCAGCATACGATCACGCGGACGATGATGGCGACGATAAAAGCCTTTTCCGAGACCATTGAGCAGAAAGATCGCTACACGCAAGGCCACTGCGGACGGGTCAGCAGAATTGCGCTGAACATCGGACGGGCGTGCGGACTCAGTTCCTCCGAACTGATGATAGTGGAAGGAGGCGCGCTTCTGCACGATATCGGAAAAATCGGCATCCCCGTAGGAATACTGAACAAACCTACTCCCCTTGATGCGGAGGAGGTCGAGATTCTGCAGAATCACGTCATTGCCGGAGAGCGGATTCTTCACCATATTGAGATGTTTGCTCCCTATGTGCCCATAGTCCGCAGCCACCACGAACGCTACGACGGACAGGGATATCCTGACGGGCTCAAGGGGAATGAAATTCCCCTCCTGGTCAGGATTGTCACGCTTGCCGATGCCTTTGATGCCATGACGAGCGGAAGATCGTACCGCAGCAGCACGCCGCTTGAAGATACCCTGCTCGATATCGTTGAACACCGGAACCGTCAGTTTGATCCGGAACTCGTAGATCTGTTCATTAATCAAAAACTCTATCAGGTTCAGCAGTAATGGCTGCACCGGCATGACGCCTTACAGAGCTCTGTCCCCTCATCCGGAAAATAGGCTTTGAATAACTGCCCCCGCACATGCTATAGTTTCTTCAGCAGCATATGAAGATAAATTGAGGATTCATGTTTCTAAAGAAAATTGAGCTGTTCGGCTTCAAATCATTTGCAGACAGGGTCTCGCTTGAATTTTCCGACGGAATAACCTCGCTGCTCGGACCCAACGGATGCGGCAAGAGCAACATTGTCGACAGTATCAAGTGGGTGCTCGGGGAGCAGTCGATAAAAACCCTGCGTGCCGGTCAGATGGAAGATGTTATCTTCAATGGGACGGAAACAAGAAACCCCCTCAATGTTGCCGAAGTGATCCTGACCGTCGCAAACGATTCGGGTACGCTGCCGCTCGATCTGCCGGAGATAGAGATTCGAAGGAGAATTTTCCGCGGGGGAGAGAACGAGTATTCCATCAACAACACTCCGGTCCGTCTGCGGGAGATCCGCGAACTGTTTTACGATACCGGGATCGGTAAATCCGCCTATTCAATTCTTGAGCAGGGAAAAATTGACCAGATTCTCTCCCAGAGACCGGAAGACCGCCGTTATATCTTCGAGGAAGCAGCCGGAATCACCCGTTACAAGCAGAAAAGCGCTGAGGCTGAGCGTAAGCTGAAGAAAACGGATGAGAACATCACCCAGGTTGAGCAGGTTCTCAGCGAGGTGCGCAGAACCTACGAGTCGAGAAAGTCGCAGGCTGAAAAGGCGCGCCGCTCCCGGGCTCTTCAGGAGCAGATTTTCGACCTGGAGGTGAAGGTCCAGCTGTTCAGGGTTCATGAGCTTATGAACTCCTATTCGGCAAAAATGGAAGAGATCAGCCGCATTGAGGATGAGTGCCGCAGTGTCAGGGATGAAATTGACCGGCAGAACGAGGAGATGGAGGAGAGCCTCGATCTGATAAACAGCCTGTCGCGTACCCGTATTGAAATGCAGACGAGAATACACCGTCTTGATGAAGTGCGCAACAGCAAGGAAAACCAGAAATCCCTCCTTCTCGACCGGCTCGAGGATTTTCAGAAGGCAGTTCACGAATCGGCTGACCGCGGAGCGGGACTGAGCAGCCGCATAGAGCGTGACCGGCAGGAGATAGCCGCCAAAGAGACGGCGAGGCGTGAACTCACGGCTGAAGTGGACCAGATAGACCGCGAGATTCGCTCCTTCAAGACCCATGTGGAGAGTGCTGAGGAGAGAATTGAGGAGAATGAAACCCGGATCCGCACCGAGGAGCAGCGTATAGTCGGTGAGGAGGAGCGCCAGGCAGTCCTGCGCGAGGAGCTGCGTGAACTCACCGATGCGGTAGTTCTCGAACTCGACAAGAAACTCAAGGAATCGGGCTATACCTACCGCAAACGGCGGGAGATCGAGCATGAGCTGCAGGAACTCAGTCAGAGTCTGTTCATGCGCCTCTCGGGTAAAGCGGCCCTCGCTGCCGAGTATCTGAACAGCAGCGGCGTCTCAGCTTCCAGCCGGGATGAGTTTTATCGTGAACTGACTGCGGCGGTAGAGCAGATGGTTGGCGACGTGCTGAGGCTGGATGAGCTCTTTGATCAGTACCGGACGATGATACCTGCCTTCCTTGATGAGTTTCTGGCTCCCGAAGGGGTGATTACGCGAAAACGGGAGAATGATGATGCTCTTGCAGGATCGCTGCGCTCAGTCAGGACGATGCAGGAACAGATCAGGACCCTGCGGGACGAAAACCGCCACCTGAGCGGCAAGCTTTCCGAGTACCGCAGGACACTGGAGAATCTGAAGATCTCTCAGGCTGATATGCTCAGCAGGGCGGAAGGCCTGCATACGGTCATGGTAAACCTGCAGCGTTCGGTTCAGGAGCAGGAACTGCTGCTTGAGGACAGCAGCAGGGACATTGAAGTCACGCAGGAGAGGATTGAAGAGACCCGTGAGAGGATACGGAAGACCGAGGATGAGCAGCAAGCCCTCGGACAGGAGATAGAACAGCTGCAGTATGATATGCGTGCGGTTATGGCTGATATTGAAGCGCATAACGACGCTGTCAGGCAGCAGCGGGAACAGGTAAATGGGAAGCTCAGCCGTCTCTCTTCACTGACGTCATCTGCGGAACGGCTGCGGGCGGAGCGGGAAGCGGTCGAACATGAACTGGCCTTTGTCTACGACACCTTCGAGGATACCTATTCGAAAAGTCTCAAAGAGTACAGCAGCGGCTCATTTACGGTGCCGGAGGACCTGCAGCAGCTCAGGGAGGAGCTGAAGGAAGCGAAACAGACATTTTCAAACCTCGGCTATATCAACTATATGGCAGTTGAAGAGTTCGAGGAGGTCAGAGAGCGCTACGAGTTCATGACGAGACAGCTTGAGGACCTCGAGAAGGCGAAGACGGACCTGCAGAAAATTACTCTCGAGATAAAGACAAAATCTGAACAGCTGTTCAGCGCCTGCTACGAACAGCTGAAGACGTGTTTTCACACCATGTTCAGACGGCTCTTCGGGGGTGGACGGGCGGAGCTGAAGCTTGTCAACCCCGATGACCTGTTGAACTCCGGTATTGATATTCTCGCTCAGCCGCCGGGAAAGAAGCTGGAAAAGATTTCACTGCTCTCCGGAGGGGAGCGCTCCCTTACTGCCGTAGCCCTGCTCTTTGCCACCTACATGGTAAAGCCTTCCCCCTTCTGCGTGCTTGATGAGATTGATGCGGCGCTTGACGATGCGAATATCAGCCACTTTCTGAATGTACTGCAGGAATTCAGCCGCAGTTCGCAGTTTATTATCATAACCCATAATAAGAAGACTGTGATGGGTTCTTCTACGCTTCTCGGGGTCACGATGGAGGAGCCGGGAGTATCCAAAGCGGTCAGTTACCGGATACAGGATATGGAAAATGAACCCTCCAATCATCTCACAGGTTGACACTTTGCGGTTTTATATGTATAAGTCTTTACGGCAGATACCTATGTAACCAGGGTATCCTGAAGGTGCCGTCTGATCAGCAGGTAAAGGATTGCTATGTTTGACTCTATTTCAAATAAACTCACCGATGTAGTCCGGAATCTCTCGGGTAAGGGCCGGATTACGGAGAAAAATGTTCAGGATGCCGTTGAGGAGATCAAGATCGCTCTGCTCGAGGCGGACGTCAACCTGCGGGTTGTGCGGCGTTTCGTCAACCGGACCATTGAGGAGGCTCTTGGGGAGAGTGTGCTCAAATCCGTTCAGCCCGGTCAGCAATTTATTAAAATCATCTACGACAGGATGGTACAGCTGCTCGGTGATGAGCGGAGCGAACTCAACCTCAAAGGACCCGATACGGTGTCGGTTATCCTGATGATGGGTCTGCAGGGTTCGGGGAAGACGACCACAGCTGCGAAACTCGCTGCAAAGCTTGCCGCCGAAGGCCGCAGGCCTCTGCTGGCGGCAGCGGACCTGGTGCGGCCGGCTGCTGTCACTCAGCTTGAGGTGCTCGGAAGACAGATCCAAGTGCCGGTCTACAGCGAGCATGATGAGAAAAATCCCCGGACTGTTGCCCGCAACGCGCTGCAGTATGCGAAAAAGCACCAGTTTAATACGGTTATCATCGATACTTCCGGACGGATGCACCTTGACGAAGCGATGATGGACGAGATCACCGATATCTTTAAGGCTGTAAAACCGGATGAAACGCTGTTTGTTGCCGATGCAATGACCGGTCAGGGTGCAGTCACGATTGCGAAGGAGTTTGAAGAGAGGGTCGGCATCAGCGGCGTGATTCTCAGCAAGTTTGACTCCGATACCCGCGGCGGGGCGGCTCTTTCGATCCGCAGCGTTGTCGGCAAGCCGATTAAGTTTATCGGGGTAGGGGAGAAGATGTCAGATCTTGACCCCTTCTACCCGCAGCGCATTGCAAGCCGGATACTCGGTATGGGCGATGTTGTCAGCCTGGTGGAAAAAGCTCAGGAGCATTTCGACGAGCAGGAGGCTGAGACTCTGCAGAAGAAAATGAGCTCAGCGACATTTGACCTGCAGGACTATCTTGACCAGCTTCAAAGAATGAATAAAATGGGTTCTCTGGAGAGTTTCATCGATATGATCCCGGGAGCCAAGGGAACTATCAGCGAGGATGATATCGACCAGCGGGAACTGCGCCGCGAGCAGGCGATCATCCAGTCCATGACGCCGGGGGAGCGGATGAATATCCGGATTATCGGACCGTCACGGAGAAAGCGGATAGCCCGCGGAAGCGGAACAGCCGTGTACGATGTGAACCGGCTGCTGAAAAAATTTGAAAAAATGCGGATGTCGATGAAGAAGTTCGCAAAAAATAAGAAATACCAGGCATCGATGCTCAAACAGATGGGCATGTAAGTGGAAAGTTCAGGAGGCACATGTGAGCGTTAAGATCAGACTGAAAAGATTCGGTACCAAGATGAGACCGTACTACCGGATAGTTGTCATGGATTCGCGGGCACCCCGCGACGGGAGAACCCTCGACGAGGTAGGTCTCTACCATCCAATCGAGGTTGAGGGCAGCCAGATTACCCTCAAGGAAGAGAAGATCAAGGAGTGGATCGGTAAAGGCGCCCAGCCTACGCCGACTGTGAAGCGGATCCTCAACAAGAACAGTATCGTACTGGACAGAAGCAGACCGGAATAGTCAGGGAGACTGCAATGGAAAAAGATCTCGTGGAATATATTGCAAAGTCGCTCGTCGACGATCCGGACGGGGTGGAGGTCCATGTCGTTGAGGGTGAGAAGTCGACCATACTCGAGCTGAAAGTTTCCCAGGATGATATCGGAAAAGTTATCGGGAAACATGGAAGAATAGCGAAGGCGGTGAGGACAATTCTCAGTGCCTCCGCAACGAAAACCGGCAAACGCGTCGTTCTGGAAATACTTGACTGATGCAGGAGTATCTTGCAACCGGGAGGATTCGTACATCTCACGGCCTCAAGGGAGATGTCAAAGTCCAGCTGTTCAGCGATGAAGCGGTCCTCCTTGAACCCGGGAGCGCAGTGAAGCTCAGGCATGAGGGCAGGGATCTCTCCGCAGTAGTTGAGTCGGTTTCTCAGAACGGGCGGGAAGCGCGGATCAAGTTTGACCTGTTTGACACCCCTGAGGATGTGAAGAAACACAGCGGATGGGAGCTGTGGATACCCCGCTCGCTCTGCAGTCCTCTTGGGGATGATGAGTACTACGAGGCCGATATTGTCGGCTGCAGCGTTCGTTCGCCGGCTGGAGAGGTCGGTACGGTCCGATCGGTTATTGAGGGAATTCAGGCGCCTCTGATGGAGGTGGCAGGTGCAGCGGGTGATGTGCAGCTTGTGCCGTTCCTCGGAGTGTTCGTTGCTGCCGTTGATATCCCGCAGAAGCTGATAACCCTCACCGAGGAGTGGATTCCTTCGTGAAGATTACGTTTCTGACCCTCTTTCCTGAAATCATAGAGGGGTATCTCGGCAGTTCGATTATGGCGAAGGCAGTTGAAAGCGGGCTTGTCACATGCAGTATCGTCAATTTTCGCGACTTTGCCGAAGATCGGCATAAGAGCTGCGATGATGCTCCCTACGGCGGCGGGGCGGGGATGGGGATAAAACCCGAGCCGCTGAGCAGGGCGCTTGAATCGGTCAATGCAAGGCATAAGCGGGTTGTCTGTCCGAGTCCCTCGGGAAAGGTTTTCACCCAGGCGTATGCAGCCGATCTTGCTGGTGAGGAGAACCTCGTATTGCTCTGCGGAAGATATGAGGGGATTGACCAAAGGATCATAGACCGGTATGTTGACGATGAGATCTGTATCGGTGACTATGTCATGTCTTCCGGGGAGGTGGCCGCACTTGCGGTGGTTGATACAGTCTACCGGCTGCTCGGCGGTGTGATAAACGAAGAGTCTCTCAAAGAGGAGAGTTTCGTTTCCGGCCTGCTTGAGTATCCCCACTATACCAGACCGTACGATTTTGCGGGAATGAAGGTTCCCGATGTCCTTCTTTCGGGTAATCACGCGCTTATAGCCCGCTGGAGGATGCGTAAAAGGCTGGAGAAAACGCTTACGAACCGCCCGGATCTGCTGAACTCGGCGGTTCTTGATGAGGAAAGCAGAGAGCTGCTCGAAAAACTGAAGCACAGTAAAGAAATTACGAACGAAAGAGGTGATGTGATATGAACGTGATACAGGCGATTGAAACCGAACAGATGAAGGACAATGCCGTCAATTTTCATATAGGTGATACGGTCAAGGTCTTTTTTAAGATCATTGAGGGGCAGACGGAACGTATTCAGGTTTTTGAGGGGCTCGTCATCGCCATGAAGAACGGCGGTATCCGTAAGACTGTCACGATTCGCAAGATTTCCTACGGTGTCGGAGTAGAACGGGTCTTTCCGGTCCACTCTCCCCGGATTGATCATATTGAAGTCGTCAGAAGGGGACGGGTACGCCGGGCAAAACTCTACTACATCCGTGACCGGGTCGGTAAATCTGCCAAGGTGCGTGAACTGATCAGGAAAAAGGATTCTGCCGCTGCAGCTCCCAAAGAGTAGCTGTTACGGAAATCAGCCGCTCAGCAACCGTACCGACATTATTTCAAGGAGCTGCACAGGTGGAACCTGAGAGGAACGGAAAATCCCGCAACGCATCTGAAGGCAGCCGGCGCGGCGGCAGGGGCAGAAACTGGAAGAACTACCGTAAAGCCAAACCCAAAAAAGAAAAACTTGCCGCGCCTGTCTGCAGCATCTGCCAGAAGGGCATAGATTCCATAACCCAGGCAATAGGAAGCGGCGAAGAGGGCGAGGTTGCTCACTTTGACTGCATCCTCCGGATGCTGACGGAGCAGGAAACGCTGACCGATGAGCAGAAGATCAGCTACATCGGAAACGGAAATTTTGCGGTGGTTGAGTACAGCAGGAAGAATTTTTCCGGCGGCTTCACCATTGTCCGGCGTATTCCTTTTGAGGAGCAGAAGGTCAGGTCGCGGGTCAAGAAAATGGTAAGTGAGAGAAAACAGACCGCTGTCGTATAGAATGTGAGAGCTGGTGATGATACGAGGGGTTTCCTGATGAAAGCAATGCTGCCGGGTACGTTTGATCCGCCGACAAACGGCCATCTGAATCTTATCAGCCGCGCTGCAGGGATATTCTCCCACCTCTACGTCGTAATCGCCAATAATGCCAACAAAAAGTGTCTGTTTACTATCGATGAACGGCTGTCACTGCTGACCGGTCTGCTTGCGGACCACAAAAACATAGAAGTGCTGGTATGGGACAAAATGGTCGTTGATTTTGCCCGTGAATACCGCGTTCCTGTTATGCTCAGAGGCGTGCGCGCCTTGGCAGACTTCGGGTATGAGTTTGAGCTGGCTATGACGAACAAGCAGCTGATGCCTGAACTTGAGATTTTCTTTATGCCGACAGACCCGCAGTACTTTGTGCTCAGGTCTTCAGCTATCAAAGAGATGGCCTCTTTCGGGGCTGACATCTCGCGCATGGTTCCGCAGGAAGTTGCGGAGCTCCTGAATGAAAAGATGAATCAGTTGACATAACTGAGCTATTAGGGTAATGTCTTTTGACTGATAACGAATTGCAGAGAGGTTTTTTATGGCTGTTCCGAAATATAAAATTTCAAAATCGAAAACCCGGTCAAGAAGATCGATCAATATGAAACTCACAGCCCCGAATTTGGTTGAGTGCGGCACGTGCGGTAACAAGGTTCTCCCCCACCGAGTCTGTCCAAAATGCGGTTTTTACCGTGGGCAGCAGGTGCTGAATCTTGAAGATATTGGTTAATCACCGAGAAGGAGACTGTAATTATGGATGATCTGTTTGCGAAAATGAAGACGCTTATCGCTGAAAAACTTGAGATTGATGAAGACACGGTTACCATGGAATCTTCTTTCCGCAAGGACCTGGGTGCGGACAGCCTTGATACATACGAACTGGTCTATGCTATCGAGGAAGAGATGGGAATCACCATTCCCGACGAGAAGGCAAACGAATTTGAGACTGTCAAGGATGCTGTAGAGTACCTGAAGACTCAGCTCTGACTGTGCATATTCCCGGTATCCTATGATTTCACCGTCCGACAAGCGGCAGATTTCTGAAGATCCTGAAGCACAGCGGCGCAGAGAGCTGCTGCTTTTCCAGAAACATGCCGGTTTGAGGTTCAGGAGGCTTCAGCTCCTGAACCTTGCTTTTTCCCACCGCTCCTATACCAACGAACAGCCCCAGCTTGACGGCAACAATGAGAAGCTTGAGTTTCTCGGCGACAGTGTGCTTGGCATGGTTGTAAGCGAATATCTCTATCGGGAGCTCTCGGATATGGACGAGGGTGATTATGCCCGCATCAAGTCCTTTGTCGTCAGTGAGGAGAGCCTCTCCGGTATAGCCCTCCGTTTAAAGATTGACAATTATATCCTTATCGGAAAAGGTGAGGAGTACTCAGGGGGGAGGACGAAGAAAGCACTTCTTGCCGACTGCATGGAGGCGGTTATCGGGGCATACTACCTTGATTCAGGCCTGAAGGATGTACGGGCGTTCATACTGAGACTCGTTGTTCCGGAGATTGAGAAAGTACTTGCCAATAAGCACAAGAAAGATTACAAGACGCTTCTGCAGGAGTTTGCCCAGAAACATTACAGAAGCTACCCCGTGTATTCAGTTGTTGCTGACAGCGGTCCCGATCATAACCGTGTTTTCTGGGTAGAGGTCTCCGTAGACGGGAGAAGCTTCGGGCCGCAGAAGGGCAGAAACAAGAAGGAGGCTGAACAAGCCGCCGCCGGTGTCGCCTACCGGGAACTCTCCACTGCAGACTGACACAGCCGTAACCTACTCAGAGCAGATGATGGCGGACGCTCATCCTCCTGGCCATCTCCAGCAGCGTATCGGTGCTGTTGAGTTCCGGGTCTTCCAGCACAGCTTCGAGAAGCAGATTCAGCAGGGTTCCTACAGCGGGCCCCTGGGGGATACCGGCGTTGATGAGCATATGGCCGTTCACTGCAAGATCGCCCAGCGTCAGCGCCTCCGAGGAGCTGATCTGCTGCTGCACGCGTGCTGACAGTTCGTCAAGGAGACTCCCGGACTTAAGCGGTGCCCCGCAGCTGCCGTAGAAATCAGCCCGTTTCAGCAGCATAAGGTCATCAATATACGTTTCCCCGACCCGGTTGATAAAGCGCCTTACCGCTGCGTCGCTCCACTCGGGGGTGTAGGAGAACATGTGCATCCTGATAAGGTGAACACAGCGGGTACGGAACTGGTTGGAAAACTTCAGTCTTCTGAGAATCCGGTCGGCCATATCTGCTGAGAGGCTGTCGTGACCGTGGTAGCTGATGAGACCCGCTTCATCACGGTTCTCGGTTTCAGGTTTTCCGATATCGTGCAGAAGGGCAGCCCAGCGGACCGCCGGGTTGTCTCTCGGAGCCCCGTCGCAGGAGAGGCACAGATGGGTGAAGGTGTCTATCTCGTTCGGACCCTTTGAACCGGTACCGGTGCAGTCAGCCAGTTCCGGGAGGATTTCTTTCAAGAGGCCGGCACGGTGCATCTGTATGAGGGTCTTTGAGGGGGCCGGTACGGCGAGGATACCGTTGAGCTCTTCCTGAACACGCTCGGCTGACACGCCGGCTATCTTTCCAGAGAGCATCCTGACAGCTTCCAGGGTGCGCTCTTCTATGGTGAAGGAGAGAAGCGCTGAGAACCTGAATGCCCGAAGCATCCTCAGGCTGTCCTCCTGAAAACGCTCCTGCGGGCTGCCGATAGCCCTGATTATTCCCCTTCTAAGGTCCTCCATGCCGTGAAACAGATCTGTGAGTTCCCCCGTTGCGGTATCGACAGCAAGGGCGTTGACGGTAAAGTCCCTTCGGGCCAGGTCCTCCTCGAGGGAGCCGGTAAACCTGACAGCATCCGGATGACGGGAGTCGCTGTACCCCGCTTCTGTCCGGAAGGTAGTCACCTCGAAGGATTCACCCGAGTAGATTACTGTTACTGTGCCGTGCTCAATCCCGGTCGGCACTGTTCTGCGGAACAGGGAGGTGACAGCGTGCGGGTCGGCATCTGTGGCGAAATCATAATCTTTTATCGGCAGTCCGGCATAGAAGTTGCGCACTGCCCCTCCTACAATATAGAGGCGGTATCCTGCACTATGGAAAACCCCGGCGAAGCGTCTGACGGTCCGCGGGATGGGAACATGTCTCATTTTCCTACCTAACCATCCGATTCTTGTATTGTCAAGTAGAGCCTCACCGTTTAATGCCGGTGAACCGGCTGAACCTGATTGATCATATCTTCATATATCGGTATATTTTGACTGACCGAAGGAGGGACATCCTCTGCGTCAGGCATCTCTGTTTTTTATAGTTCCGTACCTGTACCCGATACAGTCTCGAGGAGGAAGGCGTGTTTGCACCAGTTGATCCAAAAGTTGATTTTCCAGCCATGGAAGAAAAAATCCTCGCATTCTGGGAAGAACGCCGGATATTCCAGCAGTCGCTCGACATCCGGGAAGGCTCGCCAGAGTATGTTTTCTATGACGGGCCTCCGTTCGCAACCGGGCTGCCCCATTTCGGCCATTTCGTGCCCGGAACGATAAAAGATATTATACCCCGCTACCAGACGATGAAGGGGAAAAAAGTAACCCGCCGCTTCGGCTGGGACTGCCATGGCCTGCCGGTGGAGTATGAGATAGAGAAGGACCTCGGCATTTCCGGCAAGAGCCAGATAGAGGAGTACGGGGTGGCGCGGTTCAATGAGCGGTGCCGTTCAATCGTCCTGCGTTATACCGATGAGTGGCAGCAGATTGTAACCCGTCTCGGGCGGTGGGTCGATTTTGTCCATGACTACAAGACCATGGACCCTGATTACATGGAGTCGATCTGGTGGGTTTTTAAGACGCTCTGGGAGAAGGGCTACGTCTATGAAGGGTACAATATCCTGCCTTACAGTCCTGCGCTTTCCTCTCCGCTGTCAAATTTTGAGGTGAACCTCGGAGGCTATCAGGATGTGAAGGATCCAGCGATAACCGTGCGCTTCGCTCTCAAGGATGAGCCTGATACCTACTTCCTTGCCTGGACGACCACGCCGTGGACCCTTCCCTCCAACCTGGCCCTGGCCCTCGGTTCGGAGATCTCCTATGTGAAAGTGACTGAGAAGGCTGACGGAGCCTCCTATATCCTCGCAGAGTCCAGAATCAGTGATTACTTCAAGGATGAGGATACCTTTGAGATTACCGGAAGATACCTCGGCAGCGAGCTGGCAGGCATCTCCTATGAGCCCCTGATGCCGTTTTTCAGTGAACTAGCCGAACAGGGGGCTTTCAGGTCATTTGTCGGTGATCATGTCTCGGATGAGGAGGGCTGCGGCATTGTCCATACCGCCCCCGGTTTCGGAGAGGAGGACTACCAGCTGCTGAAGCATACCGGCATACCGGTCGTCTGTCCGATTGATGCAGAGTGCCGGTTTACCCCAGAAGTGCCCGACTGGGAGGGACTGTTCGTCAAGGATGCCGATGCTGCGATTATCGAGTGGCTGAAGGAGCAGGGCAAGCTCGTCAGAAAGCAGACGATAGTTCACAGCTACCCGTTCTGCTACCGGACGAAGAAGCCGCTTATCTACCGGGCTCTCTCCTGCTGGTTTGTGGACGTTCAGAAGATCAAGCAGACGATGCTTGATGCCAACGCTCAGATCAACTGGGTTCCTGACCATCTCAAATACGGGCGCTTCGGCAAGTGGCTTGAGGGGGCGAGAGACTGGGCAATCAGCAGAAACCGCTACTGGGGTAATCCGATTCCCGTCTGGAAGAGCGATGCCTCGGACTACTATGAGGTTATCGGGTCCCGTGAGGAGCTGGAGCGGAAATCAGGGGTCAAGGTCGATGACCTGCACAAGCACTTTGTTGACGAGATAACCTGGCCGAGCCCGGATGGGAACGGCACAATGCGCCGCATTCCCGATGTGCTTGACTGCTGGTTTGAGTCAGGTTCCATGCCCTATGCCCAGAATCACTACCCGTTTGAGAACAAGGCCTACTTTGAGCAGAACTTTCCTGCCGATTTTATCTGTGAAGGACTCGATCAGACAAGAGGGTGGTTCTATACCCTTACGATCATCGCTGCCGGCCTTTTTGAGAAACCGGCCTTTTATAACGTTATCACCAACGGTCTGGTATTGGCATCGGACGGCAAGAAAATGTCGAAATCGCTGCGCAATTACTCAGATCCCATGGAGGTGGTCAACACCTTCGGCGCGGACGCGCTGCGGTTTTTTCTGATGAATTCAGCGGTTGTGCGCGCAGAGGACCTGCGCTTCTCCGATGAGGGAGTCAAGGAGGTGCTCAAAAGCTTTATAATACCGCTATGGAATGCGTACAGCTTTTTTGTCACCTATGCCAACATAGATGCCTACGATCCTGCTGAGGAGCTGGGAGAGGGCTGGACCGGGGAGCTGGAGAACCCTCTTGATCGTTGGATTCTCTCTGAGACGGAGCAGATCGTCAGGGAGGTCTCCGAGGCTCTCGATTCCTACGAACTGCAGAGAGCGTGTCAGCCGCTGCTGAATTTTGTCGACCTGCTCAATAACTGGTATATTAGGCGTTCCCGCCGCCGCTTCTGGCGTTCGGTCAACGATACCGACAAGACGCAGGCGTACAATACCCTCTATTCGGTGCTGCTGAAGTTCTGCACTCTGGCTGCCCCGATCATACCGTTCACCGCAGAGGAGATCTACCGCAACCTCAAACGTGAGGGAATGTGTGAATCGGTTCATCTGTGCAGTTATCCTGAGTATGCGGAGCAGCTCCGTGATCGGGAGCTTGAGTTCAAGATGGGGTTGACGAAGCGGACGGTCACCATGGGAAGGGCACTGAGGAGCATGCACGGGCTGAAGACCCGGCAGCCGCTGAAGACTCTCTACATTGTCAACCGGCAGGAATCAGAGCTTGCTGTCCTGCGGGAGATGGAACCGATTATCATTCAGGAGCTGAATGTGAAGCAGGTGCAGTACCGGACCGATGAGTCGGACCTGGTGGAATACCGCGCCAAGGCAAACTTCAAGGTCCTCGGAAAAAAGCTCGGCCGCTATATGAAGGAAGCGGCGGCAATGATCGAAAACCTGCGCAGCGATGAGATTGCGGCGGTGCTCGACGGCCGGGCCTACGAGGCAGTCTACAGCGGCGGTTCACTGCTCATTGATGACGAGGCTGTCGTTGTCCAGAGAAATGAGCGGGAGGGCATGAAGGTCCTCAACGAGGGAGGACTGACCGTCGGGCTCGATACGAGAATATTCCCCGAACTGGTGCAGGAGGGGCTTGCCCGGGATATCGTGCGCAGCGTCCAGAACCTTCGCAAGGAGCGGGGACTGGAGGTGACCGACCGGATTGAACTGGCCCTGACAGGTCCGGCTCCGGTATCCGAGGCGGCAGCCGCTTTTTCCCGGTATATAA
>CAYSRK010000295.1:0-5239 GCA_964433385.1 uncultured Spirochaetales bacterium | reverse complement strand
AGAGACCGCCGCGACGCACGGAATCTGCTGCAGCAATCCTATTCACAGAACAACATACCGGCAGCCCCCGATTCAGCGGGGGAGATGGAGGAAAAAACTGATGATGCTTAAGAGAACCCATACATGCGGAGAACTGAGACCAGACCACGAGGGGATGACCGTCAGGCTTAACGGCTGGATAGCAAGCTTCCGCGACCACGGAGGAGTTACATTTATCGACCTGTACGACCGCTGGGGAATTACCCAGATCGTTTTTGATCCGATCTGCTCGCCCGAAGCCCATGCCGAGGCCCGCCACCTGCGCAGCCAGTACGTCATCGCTGTGGAGGGGACAGTGCGGATGCGGCCGGAGGGGATGGAGAACGAACAGTTGGCCTCCGGAGCGGTTGATGTCTATGTCACCCGGCTCCAGCTGCTCAACCGCTCGAAAACCCCGCCCTTTGATGTCCTGCACAGTTTCGGCGTCCACCCTGAGACACGTCTGGCCTACCGCTACCTTGATCTGCGGAATCCGGAACAGCAGAAGCGGCTGCTGCTGCGCAGCAGGGTCTCAGGCCTGATCCGCAGCTGGTTTCTCGGGCGCGAGTTTGCCGAGATAGAGACCCCGATACTCGGAAGGGCGACCCCGGAGGGGGCCCGCGATTATCTGGTGCCAAGCAGGGTCCGTCAGGGCAGTTTCTACGCTCTGCCCCAGAGTCCGCAGCTCTACAAGCAGGCGCTGATGGTATCGGGATTCGACCGGTACTTCCAGATAGCCCGCTGTTTCCGTGATGAGGATCTGCGCGCAGAACGGCAGCCGGAATTCACCCAGGTGGATCTGGAGATGTCCTTCGTTGAAGCTGATGATGTCATGCATGAGGTGGAGGGGCTGATCGCGCTGCTGATGCGCGAGATAAAGGGAATCGAGATACCGCTTCCCCTGCCGCGCATCTCCTACCGGGAGGCGATGCTGCGCTACGGCAGCGATGCTCCCGACCTGCGCTACGGGCTTGAGATAACCGATGTAACCGACATCTTCACCGGTACCCGGTTCAGCGTCTTTCAAAGCACCGTGGAGAGCGGCGGGTGCATCCGGGCAGTGAACCTCAAGGGGCGCGGCGGTGAACTGAGCCGGAAGGATCTTGATGAGCTGACCCCCTTCATCAAACCGATGCGGGGCAAAGGAGCAGCCTGGATCAGGATGAACGAGGAGGGTCCTCAGTCCCCGATCGTCAAGTTCTTCAGCGAGGAGGAATCGAAGGCGCTCTATTCCCGGATGAATGCCGAGCCGGGGGACGTGCTTGTCTTTGTCGCCGATTCCGAGAAGATCACATGCCAGTGCCTTGCAGCAATCAGGAACAGAATGGCCCGGAAGTTCGGTCTTATCGAGGAGGATGCCTTTGCCTATGCATGGGTAACTGACTTTCCCCTCTTTGAAGCGGATGAGCGGGGGCGACCTGTCCCGACGCACCACCCCTTTACCGCCGCAAAGGCCGAGGATCTGCACCTTCTCGACGGGAATACCGCCGACCTGCTGAAGGTCCGCTCTGATGCTTACGATATCGTGCTTAACGGCAGTGAGATCGGCGGAGGGTCCATCCGTATCCACGACCGCGCAGTCCAGGAGAAGGTCTTCAGCATTCTCGGCATAGACTCAGAGGAGGCTTCGGAGAAGTTCGGATTTCTTCTTGATGCCCTGCAGTACGGAGCTCCGCCGCACGGCGGGCTGGCGCTCGGGCTCGACCGGGTTATGATGATGCTGCTCGGGACTGAATCGATCAGGGACGTTATTGCGTTTCCCAAGACCCAGAAGGCGGCCTGCCTCATGACCGGAGCCCCGGGCCCGGTCTCTGAGGAGCAGCTTGACGAGCTTGCAATCGAGGTTTTTACCCTTGACGAGGAGGATTGAGGAGCTGAGGGACCTTCTCTTTCTATGCCTTGATCTTCCGTTTCTGCTTCCAGACGTCAAGCATGACCGAACCTGCGAGCAGGATGCCGATTACCGACTTCTGAAGGGTGGGCGGGACGCTGAGCATGATGAGGCTGTTGGAGAGGATGTAGATGATCAGTACGCCTATGGCTGTACCGAGCGCCGACCCCTTTCCTCCGGCCAGGCTCACTCCGCCTACTGCACAGCTCGCTATAGCCCGGAACTCCCATCCGTCCCCGTTCTGGGGAACGCCGTTGTTCAGGTCGATGGTGAAGAGAATTCCCGCGACTGCTGCCATGAAGCCGCAGATGGTATAGGCTGAGAGACGCATTGCCGTCACGTTGATGCCGGCAAGAACAGCCACCTCACGGTTGTCTCCGGAAGCGAGGAGGCTGCGGCCGTAAATGGTCTTCTTGTTCATGAAATGGACTCCGGCAAAGAGAGCGACAGCTATCCACAGCGGCCAGGAAAGCCCGAGGGGGACTGCGTCACCGAACCCCCCGAGATTGGAGGGGAGCGGTGAGAGCGGGTAGCCTTTGGTCAGCAGAAACCGTGCTCCGCCTACCATGTAGAGCGAGCCGATGGTAGCGATAAAATCGGCAATGCCGACTTTGACTACGAGAAAACCGTTGACAAAACCGATAAGTGCCCCGGTTGCGAGAACGATAAGCATGGCGGGGATCCAGTGGAACCTGGCAACAATCATCAGGTAGGCGAAGAAGATTCCCGCAAATCCCGATGCCCGGCCGACGGAGATGTCCACGTTCCCGGTCATCAGAACAAAGCTTTCCCCGAGGGAGACAATGGCTATGAAGGGGATGATCTTCAGAATGGTGGAGAAGTTGTTGATCTTCAGAAAATCGGGATTGAAAGCTCCTGTAACGACGATAATGATCAGCAGGGGGATAAATACCCCGAACTCCTGGGAGTGAAAGAGTCGTGACCAGATTGATACCGTATCCGCATGTGCGCGTGTTTTCATCTAATGCTCCTCCAGTTACGCAGTTCCCTTCGACTGCAGCCTTCTCGAGTAGGTATCGATCAGGGCTGCGCCGATAAGAATCAGTCCGATTATGACAAGCTGCCAGTTGTTTTCCACCTTCAGCAGCTGGAGCGTATTTGCAAGAATCTGCAGCAGCAGAACCCCGAATCCGACTCCGAGGATAGTGCCCTTTCCGCCGGAAAGGGCGATACCGCCCACGGCACAGGCGGCGATGGCCCTGAACTCCAGCCCGACGCCGAACTCGGGGTGGGTTGCGCCGCTGCCGATGACCATCATGATGCCCGCCGTACCGCTTAACAGTCCGCTGGTGATGTAGGCCAGCCACTTCACCTTCTTCTTGTTGATTCCCGCCATCAGGGCAGCCTCACCGTTCCCGCCTACGGCTTTCAGGCGGCGGCCGATTGTCGTGTAGCGGATTACGACTTCAAAGACGGCAAAGATGAAGAGGAAGATGAAAAAGAGCCAGGAGAGCCCGAGCGGCCGCTTGAGGGCGAACAGCATGTAATCGAGGGGGAGGATTATGGGCTCTCCGCCGGAGAGGGTTACCGAAAGTCCCTGACAGACAAACATAGTTGCCAGGGTAGTGATGAAGTTCACCAGACCGTATGATGAGACTAGATAGCCGTTTATAAAGCCGATGAGCCCGCCGGCCAGCAGCCCGGCCAACAGGGAGGGGACTATGCCAAGCTGCAGCTGAGTTGCCGCGAGGGCGAAGATCGTCCCGGAAAACCCGGCATTCGCCCCGACGGAGAGGTCTATCTCGCCCGACATGATCACCAAAGACTGTCCCATGGCGGCAAGGGCGAGGAAGATGAGAGCCTTGAACATGACGCTGAAGTTGCCCCAGGAGAGAAACATCGGATTTACGATAGTCGTATAGATACCCAGCACCAGAATCGGGATAAGAACGGTAAATTCCGGTGAGAAAAGCAGTTTCTTTATCGATAGTGCTGGAATGGGGGTGTTTTCACTCTCTGTGCTGTGCATTCGTCGTCTCCTTGAACCGCAATAATCCCACGATAGCTGCCGTCGTTCCCGCTGGAACTGACAGCTCTCAGATGTTCTTGAACGTTTTCACTGCTGCATCCATGATATGCATCTCGGTAGCCTGCTCCTTGTCAAACTCGCCGGAGATTCTCCCCTCAGCGAGGACGATGAACCGGTCACAGATAGCCATCAGCTCAGGCAGCTCGGAAGATATCATGACGACAGCCACCTGCTGAGCAGCCAGCTCATTGATCAGCTGATAGATCTCATTCTTGGAACCTACGTCAATTCCTTTGGTAGGTTCATCGAGGAAGACGATCTCGGGACTGATATTCAGCGAACGGGCGAGAACCACCTTCTGCTGATTGCCTCCGCTCAGGGATGCCACGCTGCTCGTGACCGACGGAGCTTTAATGCGCAGGGATCTGAACTGTTTCTCGGCGGCTTTCTTCTCCTGCAGGGCGGAGATGAAGAGCCGCAGCCTGGTTACCGATTTCAGGTCCGAGAGGGAGATATTCTTCAGGATATCCCAGATGAATATGAGTCCGTACTTCTTTCGGTCCTCGGTGACCATCGCCATCCCGTGTCTTATTGCCTGCTCCGTGGTGCTTATATTCACTTTTTTCCCGTTGATACTGATAGTGCCGGAGACCTTCTTCATCAGGCCGAAGATGGCTGAGACCGTCTCGGTCCTCCCGGCTCCGACGAGACCGGCAAGGCCGAGCACTTCGCCTTTCCTGACGGAAAAGGAGACCTGTTCAACTCGGTTGCGCCCTTCGATGAACTCATGGGCAATGGTGAGGTTCTCCACCCGCAGCGCTTCCTCCCCGATGGGGACTGAGCGGGAGGGGTACATGTTCGATATCTCGCGGCCGATCATGCCATGGATGATCTTGCCGCTGTCATAGCCGTCCCTGTCAAACTCGCCGACATTCCTTCCGTCGCGCAGAATGCAGAGACGATCGGTCAGCTCGAGTATTTCGGCCAGCTTGTGGGTGACGAAGACAATGCTCCGGCCCTGATCCTTGAGTTTCCGGACCACTTCAAAGAGCCGCTTCACATCATGGTCGGAGAGCGAGGTGGTTGGTTCGTCCAGGATAAGGATCTTCGGGTCTTTCGCTAGCGCTCTGGCAATCATGAGCATCTGCTGCTGACCGACGCTCAGCTTTCTTACATCATCGCGGGGGTTGAGCTCGATTCCGTTGGCATCCAGCAGAATTCTCGTCTCTTTGTACAGCTCTCTGAAATTGACCGTTCTGCGCTTCTGACCCATTTTCAGGTCCGCTATAAAGATGTTTTCTGCTACGCTGAAGCTTTTGAGGACGTTGATCTCCTGGGGA
>CAYSRK010000294.1:0-8192 GCA_964433385.1 uncultured Spirochaetales bacterium | reverse complement strand
CGAGGAGGGAACAAAGCCGCCGATGGATCTGGATGAGAGCCGCCGCGTCCTGGCCTGTATGGAGCGGATTGCCGACTCGATGGTCCTCCTGCCCGAAGAAGCTGCCCGGGACTGAAAAGAGACCCCCGATTCTTGACAATGCCCGCGACCGTGGTACTCTTTAGATATCGTATTCCGCGAGAGACATGAGAAGGAGTCAGCAGATGGCGCGATCAGGACCAGGGGGACTGTTTTTTGCCGCACGCCTGAACATACGCACCAAGCTGATAATCATCTTCCTCGCAGTCTCTATTGTACCGCTGATCATCCTGACGGTATTTTCCTATGAACTTACCTTCAGGAATATCGAGAGAAACTCCCTCGACAACTTCTCCAACCTCGCCGACCAGCTGAACAAGAATATTGAGCTGGTCCTTATGGAGAGCAGGAACTATCTCAAGCTGAGTCAGTCGGATGAGGTCCAGAACTTTCTCACGAAGAGCAACAGCCCGGAGAGCGAGTATGAGAACGCGCTCGCAGTCGTAAACCTCTTCAAGACCTACCGCCGCCTCTTCGACTACGACGACTATATCGCAAATATCGTCATCCTCAACCGGCAGGGAAAGCACATCAGCGAGCAGCGCGGAGTCTACACCCTTCCGGTTCATGTGGAGCGGCTGGCTGTTGTCAGGAGAATACGGATCAATCCCGATGCCATTTCGATCATACCCAGCAGTCACCAGGATTATGTTGTTCCCGAGCGGTCCGAGAAGCTGCTGTCGATCTGCTCTGTTATCAGGAAGCCCATAACGCATGAAGAGGTCGGCTATATCATCGTGAACCTCAAGATGGATGTGATCCACGACCTGGTGAAGACCATATCGGTCCCGCCCTCAGGCGACTTTTTTATCGCCGAGGATGTGGACAGCATCATCTACCCCGCCGACTACGTCTACGCTCCTGAGCACCTGCAGCAGCGCTTCATTGACCTCATGGGAGAGGAGGAGCGGGGCTTCTTTCCCGCCGAATTCCGCGGCAGCTCCTCCTTTTTCGTCTTCAATACCCTTGAGCTGACCGGGTGGAAGATAGTCGGCCGCTCCGATAGAAGGGAGCTGCTCAAGGACGCAATTGCGATCAAGAATATTTCTCTTACCGTCGTCGCCCTCACCGTAACCCTGTCGGTACTGCTGTACATCTACCTCTCATTCCGGCTTACCCTGCCGATCAAGAAGCTCAAGAGCTGCATGCAGGAAGTCGAGCAGGGAAACCTGCAGCTGGAAGCCGAAGTCTACAGCCATGATGAAATTGCCGATTTAAGCGCAAGCTTCAACTCGATGGTCCAGAAGATCAGGGACCTGATTGAGCTGACAATCAAGGAGCAGAAGCTCTCGAAGAAAATGGAGTTCAAGGCGCTTCAGGCCCAGATCAACCCCCATTTCCTCTACAACTCCCTGGAATCCATCCTCTGGATGGCCGAGGCGGGGAAAAAGGAAGACATCATCACGATGACGAAATCCCTCTCCGCTTTCTTCAGGATCATCCTGAGCAAGGGGGATGAAAAGATCCCCGTACGTGACGAAATTTCCCATATCCGCAGCTACCTGATGATCCAGAAGCTCCGCTACCGGGATATTCTCAATTATGAGATTGATGTGCCGCAGGAACTCGGGGAGTACAGGATTATCAAGCTGCTGCTGCAGCCCCTGGTCGAAAATGCCCTCTACCATGGCATCAAGAATACCCGGGTCAGGGGAGAGGTGCGGATAATAGCACGGGAGGAGGGGGAGCTGATAGCCTTCACCGTAACTGACAACGGCACCGGGATGGATGAAGCGGTGCTCAGCCGGATTCGCGGGGAAATTGAGAACTTCGACGATGAGACAACCGGTCATACAAGCTACGGTCTGAGAAACATCAGCCAGCGGCTCAAGCTCGAATACGGTGAGCGCGGCGGCCTGACCATACAGAGTGCTCCAGGCAGGGGAACCACGGTGACGATTACGATTCCCAAGGAGAATCAGGATGTATAAAGCGATTCTAGTTGAGGATGAAATAATCATCAGGGAGAATGTCAGAGACAACTTTCCGTGGCAGGAGCACGGACTTGTCCTCGCCGGTGAGGCTGCTGACGGGGAGTCCGCCCTGCAGATTATCGAGGATGTACGGCCGCAGGTTGTCATAACCGACATAAAAATGCCGTTTCTCAACGGGCTGGAACTGAGCCGGATTGTGCGGCAGCAGATGCCTTGGGTCAAGATCATCATCATGACAGGGCATGATGAATTTGAGCTTGCCCAGCAGGCATTGAAAATCGGGGTCTCAGACTACCTGCTCAAACCCATTGGACTCAGCGACCTGTCGGCAAGCCTCAAGGCAGTTGTCGCGCGCATCAGGGAGGAAGAACAGGAACTGGAGAATATCGAGCGGCTGCAGACCGAGACTGAAATCAATAAGAACTACCTGAAGAATGATGCCCTCCGGGACCTGCTGGCCGGGGCTTTGAGCCTCTCGAAGGTCTACGAGCTTGCCGGGATGCTCGACATCCAGCTGAAGGCTGCCTGGTACGCAGCGGTTCTGCTCAGGCTGAATCTGCCTGAGCAGTTCGCCGGCGATTCCTACGCTGAGCTGATTAAGGCGGTCTCGCTGATCAACGCCTTCACCGAACAGTCGGTCCTGATCGTCAGACAGAGCCTGAAGGAGCAGGTGCTGATCGTCAAAGGCGGTGAGCAGAAAGCCCTGGAGAACAGCTGCTACCGGATCGGCAGCGCAGTAAAGGCCGAAGTGGAGGCGAAAACCCAGGTGCGGCTCAGCATCTACATTGGAGGGGTCAAGAAGCGGCTGCAGGAACTCTCCCTCTCCTATGAAGAGGCAATGCACACAGCAAGCTTATCCTACCTTTTTGGTGCCAACCGGATCGTAGGCCTCGAAGATATCAAGGTGGTAAACCCGTATCACGGCAAGCTTATTCCCTTCGAGCGCAGGGAACTTTCTAAGTTTCTGCGTACCGGAGCAGAGGAGGAGGTGGAGGGGTTCGTCGAGAGTCACCGCAGCCGTTTTGCAGCCTTCCCCCGCGACATCTTTCACCTGATGCTCATCCGGTTCAACCTCTACTATGAAATAGGCAACTTTCTCGAAGAGCTCGGCTTCTATGGGGATAATCCTGAATACCATAACACCGTGGCAAAACTGATGGTGGACTGCAGCGAGGAGCACAGTCAGGAACAGGTAACCGAACAGGCCCGCAGAGCTATCGCCTTCGCTATCGGGCAGCGGGAACTGCGCAAGGCGCAGAAGTACGATGTGATTATCGAGAAGGCTAAAGCCTATATCCAGGAGCACTACAGCGAGAGCACGCTGCAGCTGCCCGACGCAGCCGCCCATGTCGGCATCAGCTCCGGGCACCTGAGCACCATCTTCAGCCAGGAAAGCGGCGTCAGCTATACCGATTACGTAACCCGGGTCAGGATTGAGAAGGCCAAGGAAATGCTCAGGACAACCGAAATGAGCTCAGCCGAGATAGCATTCACGGTCGGCTACAACGATCCCCACTACTTCTATAACATCTTCAAAAAGGTTGCCGGCGTGACTTCGAGCACCTACAGACACGGTGACCGACGGCAGGAACCTGAGAGGGAGACAGATACGTAACCAGCAGCTCCCCCGCCGGTCCGGGTGTAATATTTTCTCCTCGGCTGCAGCAGTCCGGAAAATTTTCCACATCTGCGGCTTCCTGCGGTGAAAACCTTACACATCCATCCGAAGATACTGCATTGCCGTCTGCCCGTGCCTGTCCCATAATCGTAGCTGTGCCTGAGAAAAGAGGCGCGGAACTATGAAACTATTGGAGGTTCGTATGAGTAATGTATGGAAGAAAGGTGCCGTTCTGGTGCTGGTGCTGATGATGAGCGCTGCCCTTGTGTTTGCCGGAGGAGAGGCGGACCAGAAGTCCGGTGCATCCCCGACAAAGACATTCGCCATTGTGTATCCTATCGTGCATCCGTTCTTTGAGCCGGTGACCGAAAGCGCTGAAGCCTATGCAAAGGAGATGGGCTACAAGGTCATTACCCGTGCTCCTGAAGGGGTAGGCGTCAACCAGCAGATCGAGATTATGGAAAATCTCATAGCGATGAAAGTGGATGGAATCGCTATCGTGCCTACCGATCCGGATGCACTCTCCCCCTACATCGACAAGGCGATTGATGCCGGCATCCCGACAATCTGCTTCGAGTCGGACAACCCGGAGAGCAAGCGGATCGCGTTTCTCGGGACCTACAACTACAACGCCGGACGGCACCTCGGCTCCGTAGTCGGGCGTGAGCTCAACGGTGACGGAACAATGATTATCTGCACAGGACTGCCTACCCAGCGGAGTCTCAACGAACGGATTCAGGGAATCCAGGATGAGCTTGCCGAGAACTACCCGGGAGTCGAAATCCTCGATATCCAGACCGGACAGGGGGATCCGAACCTTACGGTCAACGTCATCGAGACCCAGATCCAGTCCTATCCCGACTTCGACGTCTTCACCAGTATCGATGCTACCGGCGGACCTGCGGCTGTCGCAATCTGGAAGTCGCTCGGCTGGACCAAGGATGATCACAAGATCATAACCTTCGACAACATGGAGGAGAACATCCAGGGAATCCGGGACGGGCAGGTAACCTCCGTCGTCTCCCAGAAGCAGTGGCTGTGGGGCGAAATGATTCTCAAGACTCTCGACAACATCATCAACGGCCGGGAAGTTCCCGAATCAACCGATACCGGAACAGTCGAGATCACCATCGAAAATGTAGATACCTACATGGAGAACTGATGAGCGGCACAGTCCAGGCAGTTTCCGCTGCCTGGACTGTCATGTCTTCAGTTTCGGATCAACTGCAGTAAGGATACCAGTATGAAAGAGCAACAACATGACCGGGAACCTGTACAGCGGACTGCCGCTGCGCCTGCAGGTCTTTTCGGCAGAGTCGTGAAAGGGGTCAGAGGTGAACGGACCAGCGGTCTGATCATTCTGATGGTCCTGATCATCGTGATCATGGCCCTTATCAAGCCGGATACGTTCTTTACCTCGACGAACCTGTTCAACATCCTCAAGCAGGCCAGCATCGTCTCAATCATCGCCTTCGGTCAGACATTCATCATGGTATCAGGCGGGATAGACCTGTCCGTCGGCTACTCCCTCGGACTTTCCGGGGTGATAATGGCCCACTTTATCAAACTGAATCTGCCGCCGGGTATTGCCATCGTCTCCGGGCTTATTGTCAGCTGCGTGATCGGTCTGCTCAACGGGCTCATCATTACCCGGTTCAAGCTGCCGCCGTTTATTGTCACCCTGGGTATGGCCAAGATTGCGCGGGGCGTTATGTACGTCATAACCCGCGGATATCCTATCCCGGTACGGGACCCGTTTGTCATTGCCCTCGGCAATGCCTACCTCGGACCGGTTCCGCTGATGGTGATCATCATGCTCGTCCTGTTTGCCGTTGCGGCCTACGTGCTGGGCAAGACCGTGTTCGGGCTGCGGACCAAGGCGATAGGCGGCAATGAAACCGCCGCTCGCCTGACCGGAATCAAGGTCGACAGCCACAAGATCCAGCTCTACGTACTCACCGGCCTGCTCTGCGGCATCGCGGGCATCATTCTCGCAGGACGGGTCAACTCGGGCAATCCCAATTCAGGAATCAACTTCGATCTCGACTCGATTGCGGCGGTCATCGTCGGAGGCACAGCCATGAGCGGCGGCGAAGGATCGGTGATCGGCACCCTGCTCGGGGCCCTGATCCTCCAGATCATCAGCAACGGACTGGTGCTCCTGAATGTCAGCATCTACTGGCAGACAGTTGTCGCCGGTGTGCTGATCATCGCCGTCTGTGCGCTGGACAGTTTTTCCCACGCCAAAGAGACGAAGAGCGCGTAATCGGCGCGGCAGCCGGGGGGATGGTACTGATGGAAACAGCACAACTGCTGAACATGGAAGGGATTTCTAAGAGCTTTCCCGGAGTCCAGGCTCTGAAGGAGGTCAGCTTCGAGCTCCGCCAGGGTGAGATACATGCGCTCATCGGAGAGAACGGGGCCGGGAAGAGCACGCTGATGAAGATCCTCGGCGGTGTCTATACCCCGGAAGAGGGGACAATCTACCTGGAAGGCGAGCAGGTCCATTTTCACAGTCCGAGTGATGCGATGCGGTACGGAATCAGCGTCATCTACCAGGAGTTCAACCTGGTGCCGACGCTGAGCGTTGCTGAGAACATTTTTCTCGGTAAAGAGCAGCTGAAACGGCGTTCAGCCACGCTGGACCGCCGGGTCATGAACAGAGAGGCAGCGGCTGTCATGGCCAAGCTGGGGCTGGAGAACTTTGATGCATCCAGGTCAGTACGCAGCCTCAGCGTCGCCCAGCAGCAGCTGGTGGAAATCGGTAAGGCTGTCTACAACAACGCCCGCATCCTGGTGATGGACGAGCCTACAGCCGTGCTCAGCCAGACCGAAACCAGCCTCCTGTTCACCCTGATACGTGACCTGCAGAAGCAGCACGGTCTGACGGTTATCTACATATCCCACCGCCTTCCCGAAGTGCTGGAGCTGAGCGACCGGATTACCATTCTGCGCGACGGAGAGTATGTCATTACCTACAGCAATCATGACAGGCAGGTGACTGAGGATAACCTGATCCAGAAGATGGTCGGGCGCAGCCTCAGCGACATCTTCCCCGACCGCAGCGGTGCGGTGCCGGGCAGGACGCTTCTTGAGGTCAGGAACATCAGCAAGAAGGGCATGTTCAGCGATATCAGCTTCTCCCTGCACGAGGGGGAGGTGCTAGGCTTCTCGGGACTTATCGGGGCAGGGCGCACCGAGGTGATGAAAGCCCTCTTCGGCTGCTACCCGATTGATTCCGGAGAGATCCTCATCGGGGGACAGAGCGTCAGGATCCGTTCCATTCCCGAGGCTGTGGCTGCGGGAATAGCCCTCGTGCCCGAGGACCGCAAGCAGGAGGGGCTGCTGCTGTCGCTGTCGCTGTCGCAGAATATTATACTGGCTGCGGTTCGACAGGTGCAGCAGTTCGGCATCCTGGTCAAGCGGCTTGTAAAGTCCCTGACGGACAGCTATATCAGGAAGCTTGACATCAGGCCCGCCCTGCCCAACCGGGCGGTGAAGGACTTCAGCGGCGGCAATCAGCAGAAAGCCGTCATAGCAAAATGGCTGGCGAACAAGCCTTCGATCATCATCCTTGATGAGCCTACCCGCGGAGTCGATGTCGGGGCGAAGGTGGAGATATACCGGCTGATAGATGACCTGGCCCGGTCGGGAATGGGCGTCATATTCATCTCTTCCGAGCAGCTGGAGGTCATCGGCATGTGTGACCGGATCATTGTCCTGCACAACGGCCGCTACAGCGGAGAGTTCAGAAGACAGGAGGCCACGGAGGAACGGCTGCTGACTGCGGCTGCGGGGCTGATCAGAAGATAGCGTGCAGCGGCGGACATTCTCAGTCCGGCAGCTGCAGGGAAATCATGGAGGAAACAGCATGAAACACTACAAACTCTTTATCAATAATGAGTGGGTTACTGCCTCGACCGGACAGACGTTCACATCAACCTGTCCTGCAAACGGTGAAGTGCTCGGCTCTTTTGAGGAGGCCGGTCTCGACGATGTGGATAGAGCCTGCCGCGCGGCTCGGGAAGCCTTTGAAAGCGGCGTCTGGTCCCGGATGGAGAACAATGAACGGGCAAAGATCATGCTCAAGGCTGCCGACATCATGGAACGGCGCTGGGATGAACTGTGCAGAATGGAAGCGCTTGATACCGGGAAACCGATCTACGAGGTTCAGACCGGTGATATGCCCTACTCGATCTACGCCTTCCGCTACTTTGCCAACCTGGCGCGGGAGATCAAGGGCGAATACATCCATGCCGCCAATGAGCCGTATCTGCACGACTACCTTGTCTATGAGCCCTACGGCGTGGTCGGAGTGATCAGTCCCTACAACTTCCCGCTCCACCTGCTTACCCGCAGTCTCGCACCCGCCCTTGCAGCCGGCAATACTACCGTCTGCAAGGCATCCTCGATGACTCCGCTGACCACTGCCGTGCTTGGAGAGATTGTGCTTGAGGCGGGGGTTCCGCCGGGGGGGGGGCGAGGGGAGAGAGGGGGGGTGCTTGGGAGGGGGTAGTATCCCGGGCTGAAAGGGCGGGTGCGAGACTGCGGGTAAGCAGGTG
>CAYSRK010000293.1:0-7267 GCA_964433385.1 uncultured Spirochaetales bacterium | reverse complement strand
TGGGACGGTTTCAGCGGCGGGAGCTGCCGCATCAGGATTGCCGAAAGGACTGAAGATCATCGCCGCCGGACCCGATTTTGTTGTCTCACTGCTTGGGGCGGGGGCGGTCAGTCCCGGACGGGCGTGCGACCGGGCCGGGACTTCCGAAGGGATCAATCTCTGCACGAAGATTCGGATTGACGACTCCCGGCTCATGTGGTACGGGCACATCGTAAAACCCTGGTACAACATATCGGGAATCATCTCCACCTCAGGAAGGGCTCTGGACTGGATCAAGGATGCTGCCGGCGGAGCGGGACAGTCCTATTCCGAGTTTTTCAGCTCGCTCAGCCCGGTTCCGGCGGGGGCGAGAAAGCTGCTGTTTCTTCCCTACCTGGCTGGTGAACGGGCTCCCCTGTGGGACCCTGACGCCCGGGGAGCGTTTATCGGTCTCGGACTCCACCATGGGAAGGCTGAAATGGTTCGGGCAGTGCTGGAATCGGTCGGTTTCGCCATCAGGGATGTCATTGAGGTGATGGCGGAAAACGGGGGAACCGTACGGGAGCTGAGGATTACCGGGGGACCGGGAAAGAGCGGACTGTGGAACCAGATTAAAGCCGACATTACCGGTACTGTCATTCGGGTGCCGGAATCACCGGAGCCGGTTCTGCTCGGTAATCTCGTTCTGGGCATAACCGCGCTTGATGCCGAGGCCGAGGCAGGTGCGGTCTCCGATGCCGTGGTCCGTATCAGCAGAGAGTTTCTGCCGGACTATACCCTGAAACCGATGTATGATGATCTTTTTGCGCTCTACCGGCAGAGTTACCAGGCTCTTAAGCAGGTCTTTGCCCGTCTGGCGGCGGTCACTGTTCAGGAGGATGTATGAGTACGGGAAAATCAATCAGAATGCGCTCCATATTCCGCAGCGATACGGGGAAAACGGTGGTGATAGCGATCGACCACGGGGGGATTGCCGGTCCCCTGGAGGGAATTAACGATCCGGGCAGGCTGATCCGGGAGTGTGCGGCCGGGGGTGCCGATGCAGTCCTGACTACGCGGGGTTTCGCCCGTGCTGCTGTGGATTCGTTCGATCGTGGTCTTTCGCTCATCCTCCGGATGACCGGCGGGTTCACGATTCTCGGGGGGGCGTTTGAGGAGGAGATGATTACCTCAGCCGAGACTGCACTCCGCTACGGCTGTGCCGGGGCGGCTGTTACGGTGAAGTTCGGTCACCCGAAGGAGGGAGCCTTTATCCGTCAGGCTTCAATGGCCGCTGACAGCTGCGAGCAGTGGGGCCTGCCGCTGATGGTCGAGGCGATGGCGACCCGCAAGGATATGAAGCAGACCGATCCGATGGGGGTGAAGTTAGCCTCCCGGGCGGCGGCAGAGATTGGAGCTGATATCGTCAAGACCTATTATACCGGGGATCCTGACTCGTTCGCCGAGGTAGTCTCGGGAACGCTCGTTCCGGTTGTGATCCTCGGCGGGGTGAAGACCGACCGGATGGAAGACCTGTTCAACGATGTTTTTTACGCGATCCAGGCCGGCGGAGCCGGGATCGCAATCGGCCGGAATATCTGGCAGCATGGGCATACCAAGGCTGTTGTCGAGGCAATGGCGGGGATCGTGCATGAACGCTGGAGCGTGAAGCAGGCGCTGGCGCACCTGTGACCGGGCAGCGGTGATGCCCTCCATATCGTTTGCTGCGAATGCGCTCTGGCTGCTGGTCATCGGTCTCTTCGGGCCTCTGGTTCCCTCCCTTATTGCCGATTTTCAGATCAGCTACTCCGAGGCCGGACTGATCTTTACCTTTCTCTCAGCCGGAGCGCTGATCGGATCGTTTGTCTCATCCGCGCTTTCCGACCGTCTTCACCGCAAGCGGCTGTGGCTGGCGCTCACCGCTCTGCTGACAGCCGGACTGCTGCTGACAGGTTCCGCCGGGAGGTACCGTTATCTGCTGGGTTCGGTCTTTGTGATGAGTCTCTTCGGGGGTTCTGTCGGGCCGGTCGGGCAGAGCATCATGCTGGCGATGTTTCCGGAAAAGCGGGGCAGATACCTCTCGCTGCAGACAATGTGGGCAGCAGCCGGGAGCCTGGCGGCACCCTTTGCGGCCGCAGCTGCGCTGGCTCTCTTCGGGGGGTGGCGGTACGGGTTCTATGCGGCTGCAGCCGCGACGCTGCTGCTGTGCCTCGGAATCTTCGCTGTACAGCTGCCCGGGAAGGCGCAGGGCGGGGGGGATCGGATTCCGCTGCGCCGTATCGCAGGTGATCGGGAAGTTATCAGGGCCGGGCTGCTCATATTTTTAAGCGTAGGGATCGATATCGGGTTCTCCTACTGGCTGACCGAGTACCTGATCATCAGCGCAGGTGCGGATGAGGCAGCTGCGGGTCTGGCGGTGAGCGTCTACCTCGCCGGAGTTGCTGCCGGCAGGTTTTCTCTCGCCCGTCTCTCGGTGAAGGGGGGACGAAGACTCATAATCGCCGGACCGGCTGCAGCAGCAGTCTCTCTTGCACTGATGCTGCAGGTCCCCGGTATCGTGATGAAGCTGCTCTGCTGCCTGCTCTATGGTGCAGGGACTGGTCCGCTGTTTCCCAGCCTCCTCTCGGCCGGCACCGCCCGCTATCCGGAAAGTTCAGGAGCAGTGACCGGGGTGCTGTTTGCCATGATGTCCGCGGCTGGCATGGCCTTTCCTTTGTTTGTCGGGATTATCGGTACCCGCTTCGGGATTGAAGGTGCCTATATCACGCTTGCGCTTATCACGCTCATGATTATCCCCGGCCTGCTCAGGATCAGTCGAGCCGACTGAGCACCTCATCAGCCGGCATGCCGCCGTGCACGATGTCGACAAGTCCCTTTGTGTAGGCTCCCGGGTCAGCCTTGCCCCAGACATTGCGCCCGATAGCCACTCCGGCAGTTCCGACCGAGATTGCCCGTTCAATGGTTCGGTAGAGTTCCCCCACTTCGGATGAGTTGGCGCCTCCGAGGATGACGACCGGAACGAAACAGCTCTCTATGACCTCCTGAAACTCTTCAGCTGTTCCGCTGAAGGTGGTCTTGATCACCGATGCGCCGAGTTCTGCCCCGATCCGGGCTGCGAGCTTCACGTTCTCCACAGTTTTGGGAGGGGTGGAGCCGAATCCGCCCGGCAGCATTTCAGCAATGAGCGGGATGCCCCAGTCCCGGCAGGCCTCCCCGAGATACGCTATATTGCGGTAGGAGGGAGTCTCCTGATCTACACCTATGTAGCCCATGCAGATGACTCCGTCGGCACCCATCTTCACGGCTGCTTCGAGGGAGTACAGCAGTTCGGCCTGAGATTCGGGTTTGAGTTTTGAGTTGCCACCGTCCATCCGCAGGATCAGGGAGGTGCCGCTCAGTTCCTGCTCGAACCGGGCGGCGATGCCGAAGGTAGTCAGTACGGCGTCCGCACCCCCCTCAACGATTGATTTGATGATGGGACCGGGATTCTTCATACCTGCAGTGACATCAAGTCCGAGTCCATGGTCCATTGCTATGATGACGGTCTTCCCGTCTTCTCTGAAAATACGTGCCATTCTTCTCATGTATTACTCCTTAGTGATATATTGTATGGGGTCATTCAGTCCTGATTACCGGGCCATGATCGCCGCTCGCTCCGTTCAAGCCGGACTGCGTACCGGTAGCGGTCTGCGGGGAAGATTCCCTCCGCATATTCGACCGGTCTCCCCCGGCCGTCGGCGGTTGTGCTGCTGATCTGCAGCACCGGAGCGCCTGGTTCAGTCTCAAGCAGGCCGGATTCCTCCTCCCCGGCGAGGCCGGCAGAGATGATTTTGTCAGCTGATCTTATCTCTATCTGACAGATGTGTTCGAGCAGGTAGTATATCGATCCCTGAAAATCATACGAGTCAGGGATGCCGATATCGCCGCGGAGGTAGTTCTCTGTCAGAGAGATCGGGTTTCCGGCTGAAAATCGCAGTCTGCGCAGATAGATGATTTCAGAGCCCGATTCCATGCGGAGGATATCGGCAATCCGCCGGGAGGCGGGAATCCTGCGTTTCTCGAGAACCTTCGCAGTTGCCGGGGCGTGATGCTCGTCGCTGCGTTCGGTAAATCCAGCAAGCCTGAAGCTGTTGTCGATGAAGGGGGTACGAATGACTGTGGTCCCGACCCCGCGCTGTCTGACGAGCAGGCCTTCGAGCACCAGACCCTCGAGCGCTTTGCGGACGGTGATGCGGCTTACCCCGAAGAGCCGCTCAAGCCGGGGTTCCGAGGGGATAACGGTCCCCGGCTGGTACTCCCCCTGGATGATCTGCCGCCTGATGGTATCCTGCACCTGAAGGTAGAGAGGAAAGGGGCTGGCTGGATCGGTACGGAAGTCCATGTGTGGTCCTGGATTGCGTATTTTTATAACATTATAATGTCATAATGATTAGATTCTATTCACGCTTGCCGCAGATGTCAAGACACCGGAAACAGGTATTCAGGATGCCGGGAACTTTGAACCAGGTGTGAATATCATGCCTCAGGCTGATACGGCTTTCTTCAGAGCTTTGATCCGTTTCATATCAGCCGCGGTACCGAGCAGGATAAGCAAGTCACCCTCTGTTATAATGTATTCAGGCTGGGGCACGAGGGTGAATTCATCACTGTCGTGATGCTTGATGGCTATGATGTGGACGTTATACTTAGCCCGCAGATTCAGGTCCCGGATTGATCTGGCGATAAATTCCCGTGGGGGTTCGACCCGCACCATATCGAACTGATCAGAGAGGGGAAGGAAGTCAAGCACGTTCGGTCTTGACAGGCTTCGGGCAATCCTCATGGCCATGTCCCGTTCGGGAAAGATAATGTCTGTTGCGCCGACCTTTTTGAGAATTTTCCCGTGATCATCGTCAACAGCCTTGGCGAGGATTCGGCTGACCTTCAGCTCGTGCAGGTACAGGCAGATCAGGATACTGTCGCTGATCTTTGTACCCGTGCTCACCAGAACGCCGTCGGTCTCTTCGAGGCCGAGTGATTTCAATGCCTCCCGGTCAGTCGCATCAAGAACTACCGCTTCGGTTGCATAGGGGTCTATCGCCTGTACCCGTGACCGGTCAGCATCCACGGCAATAACCTCATGGCCCTCTTCAAAGAGCGATTTTGCGGTATAGAACCCGAAATTTCCCAATCCGATTACAGCAAACCGTTTCATCTAACGCCTCTATCCAATCATGATGTTTTCTTCTGAGTACTCTATGCCGTTACTGGCGGCTGAGCTTGTTACAATATAGGAAAAAGTGAGAATGCCCACCCTTCCAATGAGCATGGTCATGATTATTGCTGCTTTGCCGCCGCTGCTCAGGTATGCAGTTACTCCCATGGAGAGTCCGACAGTACCGAAGGCCGAGAGTGTTTCAAACAGAAGGGGGAGAAATACCCCCCGTTCTGCAGTTACCGGAGCGGCGGAATTACCGTCGAGTATCAGCAGCATAAAGAACACAAGAGCGATTATGGAACATGACAGCACAATGAGTATGAGCGAGCGGTTGACCGTTTCCTCCGGCAGGCTCTTCTTATACAGATTCACCCGTCTTGATCCGCGTATGCGGCTGATGCTGCCGGCGACCAGTACCGCAAGCGTGGTAGTCTTGACACCCCCGCCGCAGGAACCTGGCGAGGCACCGATGAACATGAGGAACATCAGTACCGCCAGACCTGCATCCCCCACGCTGCCGATATCGAGTGTATTGAATCCGGCGGTTCTCGCCGTAACGGACTGAAAGAGGGCTGTCACGATCCTTTTCAGAAGTCCGATGCGGTTCACGGAGCTGCCTGCATCAGGAATCGGCTGCAGGTATTCGGCAAAGGCAAATGCGAAGGCTCCAAACAGGATAAGGAGGGCAGAGGCTGAGAGGACCGCTTTTGTCTGGATAGAGAGCTTCTTATTCTCTTTCTGCATCAGTCTCTGTTCGATCTCATAGAGTACCGGGAAACCCAAGCCTCCGGAAATTATCAGCAGGCTCATGATAGCGTTGACCGGCACGGAGGTATCAAACCGCATCAGGCTGTCGCTGAACAGGGAAAAGCCGGCATTGCAGAAGGCTGAGACAGCGTGAAATAGAGCGGTGAACAGCAGGCTGCCGGTAATCCGGTTACCGGTGAAGGGGCCGAGCACAAGGACCAGGAGAACAGCACCGGTGAGTTCAATGATTACCGTGAACTTTACTACGCTGAACAGCAGCCTGTAGATATCCTGCCGGGGTGTATGGGTGAGCAGGTTCTGCATCACTGCTCTCTGCCGGTAGGAAACGCTTTTTCTCAGCCAGCGAAAGAGCACGACTGAGATTGTCATAACACCGATACCGCCTATCTGAATGAGAGCTAGGATGATGGACTGCCCAGCAGCTGAGAAGAAGGACCCCGTGTCTGCAACGATAAGCCCGGTGACGCACACGGCTGAAGCTGAGGTAAAGAGGGCGTCAAGAAAGCTGATTTGACTGCCGTTCAGACTGAAAGGCAGCATCAGCAGGACGGAGCCGATGATAATCACCAGGATAAAACTTGCGGGTACAGCTGCAGCTGAATGAACCCGCACGCTACGTTCCCGTTGCTTCATGTTCAGTTCCTGGGGTTGAGAAAATAGCGGCAAGAGCGGTGGGCCTCTTGGGTGCAGGTTTCCATCTGGACAATTTGTCCGAGTATCAGCCGGTTGCGGCAGGCTCCGCAGCTGGTCATCTCCTCGTGTTCGGTATAACTGCTGTAGGAGAGGTACGGGCAGCAGGAGTTGTAGAGCTGCTCGAGAGCAGGCAGTTGACCTGTACCCGGAATGACAACGGCATCATTTCGGGCATACTGTTTTTCCAGTCCGGCGTATTCGGTCCCGATATCCTTCAGTTCCCCCAGCAGCGCCCGATGGGCTATGGTCATGAGGGCGAAAGCTGTCTTCTTCTGGTCATGCAGGGCGATAGCGAGGTTTACCAGCTGTCTGTGCACGGGAAGGTCGACACCGCAGAAGCTGATGACAACGAGATCAAAGGTCCTGAGCATTGCCTGATCAAGACAGAGCACAGGAGACTTCACGCTTCCTTGATGGCATGTAAAATGGCCGGACGGATCACAGAGCAGTATGGATCTGTTCATGGGGCTCTCCTGCTTATGGGGATCATACAGATGAACGTGCTTCCTTCCCCCGCTTCGGATTCCACCCAGATGGATCCGCTGTGAGCCCGGATGATCTCTTTGCATATTGCAAGACCGAGGCCGCTGCCCCCGCCGTCTCCAGCCTGGACAAATTTTTGGAAGATCTTCGACTGGAGTTCGACCGGAA
>CAYSRK010000292.1:0-1780 GCA_964433385.1 uncultured Spirochaetales bacterium | reverse complement strand
CGGTCAAAAATCTCTTCCTGGAGTTCCTTCGGGATCCCGATCCCGGTATCAGCTACCGAAATCGCCAGCCCCCCCTCCGGAGCAGCCGCTGCTTCGAGGGTAACCATTCCGCCTGCGCCGGTATATTTGAGCGCGTTCGCCGTAAGGTTCATCACAAGCGTATCGAGTTCGTCCAGGTTCATAGTAAGACACAGCCTCTCGATCGAAGGGGGAGGGGGAGGGCAGGTGAGGCTGATGTTCCGGGCGGCAGCGGCATCCTGGAAGTCGAGCTGGATCTGGCGGAGGTAGCGGGCGACAGGAATCGGCTGCTGAGTCATAGCCGCATCCCGGGGACGACCGACTTGCAGCATATTGCTTACCAGGTGAAGCAGCCGCAGGCTGTTGCGCTCGATCACCTCGAAGCGGCTGCTGGTGCGGGGGACGGCATCACCGTACTCACCGCTGCTCAGCTGCCGGGTAATCCCGAGAATGATGGTCAGCGGGGTTCTCAGTTCGTGGGAGAGGTTCATGTAGAACTCGGTCCGGTCACGGTCAATCCGCTTGAGCGTTCCCGCTTCGGCCAGGGACTGCTCCCGCTCCACGTTGATCCGGTTGTAGCGGTTGCCCGTGGCAAGCGAGAGGAGGATTGCCTGGAGGGAGAGACCGATCGGCTGGTTGTACTGCATCATAAGCGTCGTGAACCGTTGGGCCTGCTCCATCCAGGGAAAGATGTTCAGCGCGTTGAGGGATGTCAGGAGAGCCGGCGGGATGAAGGCGATCAGGATCAGCAGCGCCTCGGTCCGCATCCAGGACAAAGCCGAACAGATAGTCACGATAAAGAGAATATTGGTATAGAAGACAAAGAGCTCCCGGATGAATGTGATGCCTGCGATGTAGGATGAAGCATCGGGGACAAGGAGCCTGCTCACGACGAAAAACAGCGCGTACCCTCCGATGACATAGATCGAGACCCGGTTTACCGCCGCAAGCTTCTTCCGGTGGCTCGAGACGGCAAAGAACTCCTCAAAGAAGAGCAGAAATGTGATGAAGAGCATATGGGTTATCACCGTCACCCGGGTGTAGGTGAGCTCGAAGAAGAAGCGGTCAAAGGTGGAGAAGGTCTGCAGGACTGTCAGCAGCCCGAGTATCACGGAAAAGTAGATAAAGACCGACTCCCGTGTCGATACCGCAAGAAAGAGGTTGAAGAAGAACAGCCCGATCAGAACCCCCAGTGCAGCCGTCCCGATAATGAACGGGGCGGCATCCAGGGCAGGATAGGAGGGAACAATCAGCGGACGAGCAGAGCAGGAGGTAAGAAGCAGCACCCCTGCCGCCGCTGCGGCGAAGAACAGGCAGCGAACGCTGCGCCCTGCTTTACCTCTGGATGTACTGCTGTCTCTCAAAGAACTGCTCCCCCTTTGCTGCTGACTGTTTCCACAGTATACCAGAAAAGAGGGAGGCGCGTTACTTAAAAATCGGTCCAGACTGTTACATTCTTCTCACCCACCCCGGGAATGGAAACCGGTTCGAGTTTAAGCACGTACGATGAAGAGGGATGAGGACTCTGAACCGGATAGATATGGTCACCAGGGCTGAGCTCCCCGGCTCCCTCACCAAGTCTGTCGATGATGACGGCAAGATGATAATTACCCGGGGGCACATCAATGAGGGTCACCACGCACCCCCCTCCGGCTATTTTGCCGAAGGCGTAGTAGAGCGGGGAAAGCTCGCAGTTCAGATCAATCTCCTCCGTGGAGAAGAGCCCGGCAAAGACCTCCTCACCGGCAGCTGCTCCGTTTTT
>CAYSRK010000291.1:0-2273 GCA_964433385.1 uncultured Spirochaetales bacterium | reverse complement strand
GACGCTGCAGCGGCTCGCCCCGCTGACCGCGGGGCCGGTTGTGAGGCTGGGGGCTAGCGTGAGCACATTCCCCGGTCCGAGGGGATCGGTATTCCCGTCAGTTCGGGAAAGCAGAAAGGAGGCGCCGAATCCCCCGCCGCCGAGGTAGGTCCGGTAAAACTCCTGATCATACTCCTGTACTTCAATTGATCCGGCAGTCAGATCAATCTGCAGAATCCTGCCGGCGTATCCTTTAGGCATAAACAGCTCCTGAATTTACTCGTACGCGGCAAGCAGCAGGACGGCAAGATCGTCCGGCGTGCAGGCTTTTGCGTTGGTGCGGTGACAGGGGTCCTCGTAGGCCTTGCGGGCAACCTCATCCAGCTGTCCGCGGCTGACCCCGAGATCACTGAGACGGGCGGGTATCCCTATCCGGGCATTGAGGTTTCGAATGCAGGCCACCGCAGCGGCGGCTGCCTCATCAGGGCTCATAGCATGAACCGGTTCACCGAAGGCCCGGGCAACCAGGGCATACTCGGCAGTACAGACCTCCCGGTTGAATTCCATCACATGGGGAAGCACCACGGCATTGGCTAGGCCGTGCTGCAGACCGCATACGGCAGACAGCGCATGAGAAAGGGAATGGGCCGCACCGAGGTCCTTCTGGAAGGCTACCGCCCCCATCATGGCACTGAGCATCATGCGGCCCCGGGCTTCAAGATCCTCAGGATGCTCCACCGCCCGGATAAGGTAGGAGGCTGCCAGTTCTATCCCCTTGAGTGCAACCGCGTCGCACATGGGGTGGAATATTGGGGCCGTCAGCGATTCGATGTTGTGGGTAAGCGCATCCATTCCCGTGGCAGCGGTCAGCCGCGGAGGCAGGCTCACGGTCAGTACCGGATCAAGGATCGCCCTCCGGGGCATCATGGCGGGGCTGCAGAGGAAAATTTTCCGTCCAAGCTCGGTCGAGGTAATAACCGCGCATCGCCCTACCTCACTGCCCGTACCGGCAGTGGTCGGAACCATGAGCAGCGGGGGAAGGGGGCCGGTTATCGGACGCGCATCAGGCCGCTGCGCATCGAACTCCCCGACACGGCCGCCGTGCCTGACCAGAACGGCGATCGCCTTCGCCGCGTCCATCGGACTGCCCCCGCCGACACCGATCACCGAATCGCAGCCCTCCTCCCTCCAGACTGCCGCTCCCTGCTCGATATCAGCATCGTGGGGGTTCGGCTGCACGCCGCTGAAAACGGCAAACGGCACCCCGGAATCCTTGAGCACAGCGAGCACCGACTTGAACGAATCTGTCGATTCCATCGCGGAATCGGTCACGATCAGCGGTTTTGCAGCCTTGAGAGCGGCAAGTTCCCGGGGGATCTCACCGGATGAACCGGGCCCGTAGAGTATCGTTGTGGGAAATGAAAACCGTGAAATCTGATCAGCCATAGCGTATCTCCTCATTGTTTCTACCATCAGATGCGCTCAAAATAGCGCGTAAGTTCCCACGGGGATACTTCTGCGGTGTATCTCTCCATTTCCAATCTCGCGTGGCGGACATAGAAGGAGATCACCTCCTCCGTGAACAGCTCCCGGGCGATCTTTGAGGACGCAAGCCGATCAGCAGCCTCATCGAGCGAGCGGGGAACAGCGGCAGCATCCACCGATGGGTCATAGATATCGCCGCGCTGCGGAGGCGGCGGTTCTATGGTATGCGTGATCCCGTAAAACCCCGCAGCGAGCATCGCCGCATAGGCGAGGTAAGGATTGGCATCGGCTCCGGGAAACCTGTTCTCTATCCGCAGCCCGGACTGCTTCCCGACAACGCGCAGGCCGGCAGTTCTGTTGTCGTAATCCCAGGTTATTCTCGTCGGAGCAAACGAGCGGGTAACATAGCGCTTGTACGAGTTGACCGTCGGGGCAAAGAAAAGAAAGAATTCTCCGGCCAGCTGGTGCAGCCCGCCCAAAAACCAGCGGAACAGCTGTGACGGTTTCCCGTCGTCATCGCTGAAGAGGTTTTTACCGCTCTGCGCATCAGCGAGACTCATATGGATATGGCAGCTGGAGCCGGCATCGTCTGTCCGGTACTTTGCCATGAAGGTTACCGACCTGCCGGCTTTTTCCGCAGCGCTTTTTGCGGCAAGCTTGTAGACCATGTGGCGGTCGGCCATCTCCATCGCCTCCGTGTAGGCAAGTCCGATCTCGTACTGCCCGCGACCGGTCTCCCCCTTGCGTGACTCGATCGGAATGCCGGCCCCCTCGGCAGAACGGCAGATCTCCCGCAGAAGCGGCTCATC
>CAYSRK010000290.1:0-7227 GCA_964433385.1 uncultured Spirochaetales bacterium | reverse complement strand
TAGTTTCATTGCTTCTGAATCTTGCCCCTGTACCCGCATATAATGCTCGCCGGTACGACTGAAACCGAGAGCTTTCAGCAGCAGACCCGGCAGCAGCACCAGGAAGTACGAGATAAGAAAGTAGATGATAACAAAGATCAGTACAGCAAACAGGTGTACTAATACCATTCAGCTCCCCTGGATCTCTCCTGCCCGACGGCAGTCACACTTGCTCGTGGAATGTGCTATTATACCCGCTGATCGGGTTCTGTACAACATATACCTGTCCTGTCAGAAACCGCTGCAGCGGCGAAGGAGGTGTTGTACAGACGGGTGTAGGTGCCGCCGAGCTCCATGAGCTGCCGGTGCGTTCCCGTTTCAACAATCCGCCCGCTGCGCAGTACGCAGATCGTGTCGGCGTGAACCACGGTGGAGAGGCGATGAGCTATGATAATCGAGGTTCGATCGGCGGCCAGCCGCTCAAAAGCCTCCTGGATGAGGGCCTCAGATTCGCTGTCCAGCGATGAGGTAGCCTCGTCGAAAATGATGATCGGAGGGTTTTTTAAGAAGACCCGGGCAATCGATATCCGCTGCTTCTGCCCTCCGGAGAGTTTTACCCCCCGCTCCCCGACCTCTGTATCGAATCCCTGCGGCAGGCTCATGATAAAGTCGTAGATATTCGCCGCCCGCGCTGCATCTTCAACCGCATCGTCATCGGCTCCCGGGGAGCCGTAGAGAATATTTTCCCTGACGGAAGCGTCGAAAAGGAAGACATCCTGCTGCACGATCCCGATCGCCTGCCTAAGCGAGCGCCGCTGCACCAGCTGAATATTTATTCCGTCGATACTCACCGAACCGAGCCGCGGTTCATAAAAGCGCGGGATCAGAGAGACGAGGGTGCTCTTCCCCGCTCCCGACTCACCGACAAGCGCTGTGCGCCGCCCCGCCTCAAACCTGAGACTGATCTTCTTCAGCACGTCTCCGTCGGTATCGTTATACCGGAACGTCACCTCCCTGAACTCTATCTCTCCGCGGGCTACGTCCAGGGAACCTGCCTGCGGAACATCCTGGATATCGGGGACAACCTCCATCACCTCGATGAACCGTTCGAATGAGGCCATCCCCTGCTGCAGCTGTTCGGCGAAATTTATCAGCCGGTCTATCGGCGGCAGGACAACTCCTACATAGAGAACGAATGCAACCAGGTCGTAGGGCTCAATCACGTCGCGCAGGATGAGCCAGGCGCCGCCTGCGACGACCGTGAGGTAGTACAGATCGCGGAAAAACTGCATTCCCCCGTGATAGCGGGCAAGCACCTCGTAAGCACGCTCTTTCGCGTTCCTGAATCGGCTGTTGGCATGCTCGAATTTGACCGTCTCGATCTCCTCGTTGGCGAAGGACTGAACCTCACGGATGCCCTGAACGGAGTTTTCCACAGTCGAGTTGATATCGGCTATCTTTTCCCGTACCCGGCGGAAGCCGGACTTCATCTTCGGCCCGAGAATCCAGCCCCACAGCAGCATCACCGGAATGGGAATCAGTGATATCATGGCGAGCGGAATGCTGAAGAGATACATGAAAATGTAAGCTGAGGCTAATACGCAGACAGAGATGAGCAGATCCTCGGGGGCATGGTGGGCTATCTCGGCGATCAGGTTCAGGTCGTTGGTAATACGGGACATGATGTGCCCGGTCTTGACGTTGTCATAGTAGGAGAAGGAGAGTTTCTGCAGGTGGGAGAAGAGGTCGCTGCGCATATCGGTTTCGATGTGAACTCCGAGTATATGGCCCCAGCGGATCCTGATGTAGGTGGTGAATGTCTTCAAAACATAGACGGAGAACATCAGAATGAAGATGATCAGCATCATCCTCACATTCCGGTCCGGCACAGCCGTCCTCAGCAGCTCCCGGGTCAGCATCGGGAAGATTACCGCAAGGAACGATGAGATCGCGGCAGCCCCCATATCGAGCGCAAAGAGCCCGAGGTGAGGCCGGTAGTAGCTCATGAACCTGCGGGTTATCCGCAGGGAGGAACGAAGTGAAGACGGTGAGTGCCTATCGCGCATCATGCTGCCGGCATGCTGCCGTCCTCAGTCCCTGTGAAGCAGTCTTTTGAGAAACCCCTTTTTCTTCTCTGCGGGTTTCTCCTCCTGCGGCTGCACAGCAGACCCGTCCTTCTGCTGTGCCTCGGTACGGGGAGATGGAGCAGGCCTGGGTCTTGTCCGCTGTTCCTGCTGACGGCCGGTTTTCGATGACTGCTCGGGCTTCCTTTCCGCCCCTGCCCGACCGCTGAGGTTCTTCTTGTAGTAGGCCAGACGCTCTTCAAGCGGCATGGCGCTCAAGGCCGCGTAATCGGGTTCCCGTGTCTGCCGCGGCGCTGCCGGTTTGGTCTGAGAAGATGCCGGCTTGGCCGGACCAGATATCGGCCTGGCTGAAGAAGGTGATGCTTTCGGGCGGTCGGTACGGACTGCAGGTTTTTTCGGCTTTGCCTGCGGCGGGGTGCTTCTGCTGCGCTGAGGAGGTGCTGTTTTGACTTTCTGCGGTGAATCTGATACAGGCCTGCTCTGCGCTGTCCCCGCACTTCTCGGGCGGCTGCCCCCGCTGCGGGATGGGCTCTGCCTCCGATACTCCGATCGTCCCCGTCCGCTGCCGCGGTCAGAGCTGCGGTAGTCGCGGTCAACCTCAGTCCCCTTGATCAGGGTCCTGAAGTGGATGCCGGCACTTTTGTCCTCCACGCTGTCGAGCGCACCCTCCTCCAGCCACATCACCGGTATTTTCATGCCGATGAAATCCTGGATAGCTTCCAGCCCGTAGACAAAATCCTCGCAGGCCAGGGTAACGGCCAGTCCGCTCTTGCCTGCACGAGCGGTTCTCCCGATACGGTGCACGTAGTTTTCGAAATCCTCCGGAACGTCATAGTTGACAACCAGCTGCAGGTCATCAACATGCAGGCCGCGGGCGGCGACGTCGGTGGCAACCAGGAACTTGTTCTCTCCCGATTTCATCCTCTCAATAACCTGCAGGCGTTTGCGCTGGGGGAGGTCTCCCATCAGGAACTGGACATGGTAGCCGTTGAGTTCAAGCCGTTTGGCCACTTCAACCGCACGGACCTTGGTATTGGTGAAGATAATTGCATTCTCCAGGTTGTGCTTGGCAAGCAAATAGAGCAGGAGTTCAAACTTCTCGTTCTTGCTGACATGGTACAGTTCCTGCCGAATCTCCTCGACGGTGACATGCTCCGGTTCAATCTCGATCTCCCGCGGTTCGTTCATGTGCTCCCAGGCGAGATGACGTACCCGGGTGCTGAGCGTGGCGCTGAAGAGCATGGTCTGGCGCTCCTCCCGCGGACGCATCAGTTTCAGCATATGCTGGATATCGGGATAGAATCCCATATCGAAGAGGCGGTCGGCCTCATCGATGATAACAATGGAGAAGGTCTTGAAATCGATCTTCCCCGAGCGGCTGAAGTCGATCAGCCTCCCCGGGGTTCCGATGATAATATCGGCCCCCTCCTCAAGCTTCCGCTCCTGCTTGTTGTAGCCCACTCCTCCATAGAAACTGCCGATTTTCACCTCAGGCATCCCCTCATGCAGCAGTTCCGCATCATCCTCGATCTGGACCGCCAGTTCCCGGGTGGGAACAACGATAAGGGCCCGGGGTTTCTCTTCCGGTTTCTTCTTGGCTATGATGTCCAGAATGGTCAGCAGAAACGCCGCTGTCTTGCCTGAGCCGGTCTGGGACTGGACGAGCACATCCCCCCCTCCCAAGCTTGTAGAAAATACTTGTTCCTGGACCGGCATGCATTCAGTAAACTGGGCAGCCTCTATCCCCCTCAGTACCCTCGGATCAAAATGAAACTCCTGAAAACGTCGAGCTGGCATGCAATAATCTCCTTGCGGGTGCAGTACGGCAGCCGATTTTCCGCAGAATTCCTGCCGGGACCCTGGCCCCGCCCCATTCCGGCTGAGGCCTTCACACATGTATATCTGTACTGGAAATGACCCGATCAGCAGAACCGGTCATCAGATGATCTCAGTATCCTGCCGGTCTGCGCTTTTCTCGCCGCAGATCGGCATCAGCATATAGATTTACTATACAGTTTTTCTTCGTAAAAGCCAACACACCCGAAAGCAGGGAGCCGGGCTGGTATCTGTGAGGAGTGTATGCAGCGAAAGAGCATTCCTCGCGTTTCAGCTGCTGCGGTTTTCCAGCGTATCAAGGATCAGGAGGAGCAGTCGGGCAGTCTCACCCTCCCCGAGACAGGCAATATCAGCCACTGCTTTCCTGCGGTAGAACTCGCCGGCATGCGCAGTCTCTTCGACCCCCCCAAGCTCAACCACCTTTCTGATTATTCTTTCAGCCTGACGGGATGAGAGCGTTTTTTTCCTCGGAAGCAGGCGCTTGAGCCTGCCGTCAGAATCCCGGCGGAGGGCGCAGATGAGCGGCAGGGTCGCAAGCCCGCACCTCAGGTCATTAGCCGAAGGTTTACCCATTGAGGATTCCTTCCCCGTATAATCGAGGATGTCATCCTGAATCTGGAAAAACATACCGATCTCATACCCTATCCTGCGCAGCAGAAGCTGCTGCTGCTCATCGCAGCCGGCTGCCGCTGCACCGATGTAGAGGCTGAGGGAGAACAGGGATGCTGTCTTTCCCGCTATCCGCCGCAGGTATCTCGGCCGTGTTATGGAAAAGTCCCACAGCTCGCTGTCCTGATCGATTTCACTGTCACAGAGCCTGCAGATAGAGTTCTTGACGATATCGGGACTAATCTGCTCATGACGGGAGGACAGCTGAGTAAACGCTCTGGTAAGCAGGTAGTCGCCTGCTATGACCGCCTGTTTGACCCCTGCCCGCGCCTGGATGGTCGGCATCCCCCGCCTCGTCAGTGAGTTGTCAATGACATCGTCATGGATGAGCGATGCCATGTGGAGCATCTCCATCGCAGCGGCAAACCTCTCAATATCCTCCCGGTTTTCTTCAGCTGCCTTGCCTGATAGAGATGCTATGTGGATCATTGCGGGCCGCAGCATCTTTCCCCTGTTTTCGGCAAGTTCAATGAGCGTAGGCCGGATATAGAAGCTCGCGGGCGTCACCGCCGCCCGGACCAGCTCGGTGACCCGGGCGAGGAACTCCTGCACAGAAGGTTCATCTTTCCAGAATATATTCATGTCTAGCCGTCGGTACGATATACCGACTACTTCCTTTTATTTCTGATCTTTCTTTCAGCCTTCTGTTTTTTTGTAAACTGCGGTTCTCCAAGGTACAGATAGGTTTTTTTTGCGATCATGGTCTTGTTCCAGGTCTTCTTCAGCCAGGGCATCACCCAGTAGTCCAGGCCGAAGGCCCTTCCGGCTCCGCCCATCATGACGAGGGCAACCATCATGTACCAGAGAATCTCCTTGCTGGCCATCGCTCCCAGCAGGAGCATGATGGAAAGCAGGATCGAAGCTCCTGAGGCAAGGAAGGTAAAGAGACCTCCGATAAAGGCGAGTCCGAGAGCTACCTCCCCGAGCACGATGACGACCTGAAAGAAGTAGGGCGCTAGGGAGACAAAGGTCTCTGATATCCAGAGATAGAGTCCCGTAGGCTCAGCAATAAGCGGCGGGGCAAACTGCGGGGCTGCTGCAGAAGCGAGGGTTGTCGCTCCCGCCACAGCATCGGCAGCGGCAGCAGCGGTATCTGCTGTTTCCCAGGCGGCGCTTGCTGCGGCAACGGCATCTGCGGCAGAATCAGCAGCGCCGGACGCGGCGCCGGACACGGCGGCAGTAGTCTCCTCCCAGGCCTCGCTAGCAGCGGCAGTCGCATCAGCGGCACTCTGGGCAGCATCAGCTGCAGCCGTCACCGGCTCTTCCCACGCCTCGCTTGCGGCGGCGGTCGCATCAGCGGTACTCTGGGCTGTTTCAGCTGCGGCTGCTGCCGGTTCTTCCCATGCAGCGCTTGCAGCGGCGGTTCCATCCGCAGCTACCGCTGAGCCCCAGTAGACATGTCTGCCGGTCTTATCGGCAAGCCAGCCGTCGGAGATCTTCTTCACCCCCTCGATGAGCCACATGACTCCGAGAAACATTCGAAGCATCACCATCCAGTACGAGGGAATCTTATAGGCCGCCAGCCCGCCTATGAGCGAGCGGTTATCCTTGATATCGACAATCTCATGCTTCAGGTAGGACCACCACCCGTTAGGTCCGCAGACTCCCTGATGGTAGATCATGTTGACCAGGTGCTTGATGGCCATTGCCGGAATGCCCGACAGCGAGATGCCCATGGTGTGCGAGACGGCATAGCGTCCGCCGATGGAGATCATATACCCATGGAAGTTCGACTTGAACGGTTTCACCTCTTCGGCCTTGAGACCGAAAGACTGCTTCACCTTGGCGATGATCCCGTGCGCTGCTACGGCCGCAGTCTGCTCGGCAGCCTCAACTATCTGGGGAACCGGGCGCTCGTTCTCAATGAACCAGACCCCGTCCCCGGCAAGGTAGACGTTGTCGTAATCAGGACTCTGCATATACTCGTTGACGAGTTTTCGTCCCACTTTGCCGTCGGCAATGTCAAGCTTCTCGGCGAAACTGGAACCCTTGACGCCGCAGGTCCAGATGACAGTTTTCGCCCGAATTTCACTTCCGTCTTTCAGCGTCACCCCGTTCTCATCGGCTTTGATGATAAGGGAGTTAACCCGTACATCCACACCCTTTTTCCGCAGGTACTTCTCAGCCTTGGCCCGCGGCTTGTCGGGGAGCATGGGAAGAATCCGATTGAGACCCTCCACGTTGATGAGGGTGAAATCATCCCGCTCAAGCCCGAATTCTTCACAGAGACTCGGAAGCCACTCGATCAGCTCACCGAGCATTTCAATTCCAGTAAAACCTGCCCCGGCGACAACAAAAGTCATCATCTCAGAACGGACTGCAGGATCCTTCTCCAGGGAAGACGCCTCCACCTGAGCCCGGATATGCTCACGCAGGACAATCGCGTCATCAAGGCTCCACAGGGTAAATGAGTGGTCCTTGATGCCCGGGATATTGAAATCTGTCGGCTCGCCGCCGGTGGAGATGAGCAGATAGTCGTAGGGGTAGCGCGCGTCGCTTGAGATCAGCTGCTGTCTCTTGAAGTCGATATCCTCTATCGTATCCTGAAGGACCCGTACCGTGGTTCCGGCAAAGATCCGGTTGTAGGTTATCTTGACCGACTCCTCCTCGACTCTGTTTCCCGCAACTTCGTGCAGCTCGGTCATGAGGGTGTGGAAAT
>CAYSRK010000289.1:0-3809 GCA_964433385.1 uncultured Spirochaetales bacterium | reverse complement strand
CGACCGGATACCGTCTTCTCAGCAGGTGCAGAGGTACCGTACACAGGTACGAAAGCAGTCCGAATCGCGAAAGCAGCAGAACTGCCGCACTGTACACTGCCAGATGATAGTACGGGTGTCGCTGTAACCGTTCCATCTGTTGATGCCGCATCAGTTCCGGACTCGAATTCCGCTATTTCTTCTCAAACGGCAGATATGCCAGAACCCTGGCCCTTTTAATCTCAGTTGCCAGCGCCCGCTGGTGTTTGGCGCAGGTACCGGTAATCCTTCTCGGCAGAATTTTACCCCGTTCCGTAATGAAACGGCGCAGCCCTTCATAATCCTTGTAGTCCGCCTTCAGCTTCTGGGTGCAGAAGCGGCAGACCTTCTTGCGGAACATGCCTCCGCCGGGCCTTCGGGGACCGCCCGGACCGGACCTTCTGCGGTCCCGGGGGTCCCGGTCACGGTTGTCACGGTCTTTATCGTACCCTCTCGAGTCGTTCTGGCGAGCCGGTCTTGCCTGAGCACCGCCGTCAGCGCTTCTTACAGTATCTTCATCACTCATGTCTGTTTCTGTCTCCTACAATCGTTTTCTTCTCTCTTCATGTACTTCAGTTAAAAGGGTATGTCGTCATCGAACTGTTCCGGTCCTGAGTAGGGAAAGTCCTGCGCTCCCCCGTTACCCTGTCCCGGTCCGTTACCCTGTCTCTGGGCTGAGGGACTTCTGCCCCCGCCCTGACCGGATGAACTTCCCCCCGGGGCACCGCCGAGCAGCTGGACATTCAAGGCCACAACCTCCACTTTGCTGCGGGTCTGGCCGTCCTGCTCCCATCTGTTCTGCCGGAGTTCGCCCGCGACCGAAACCTGTTTGCCTTTCTCCAGGTAGCGGCTCACCGCCTCACCCTGCTTACCCCAGAGGACGATGTCAAAGAAACTTACCTCGTCATCCCAGGTGTCGCCCGTCCTCTTTCTTCGGTTGACAGCCAGGGAAAACTTACATACGGCAGTTCCCGCATTCGTGTATCTGAGCTCGGCATCACGTACGAGGCGGCCGACTAGGACAACTGAATTGATATCGTTTGCCATGGTGAACCCCCAGTCTACGATTCTTTTCGTACGAACAAGAACTTCAGAACGGGATTCATCAGCAGACAGTTCTTCTCAATCACGGATATCACGGATGGGTCCGCTTCGATCTCCATGTACAGATACCGTCCTTTTTCTTCTTTCTTGATTGGGTAGGCTAGAACTCGTATGCCAAGGTCTTCTTCCTTCAGTACAGCCGCGTTGGCGTTGACGAGCTCCTGTTTGACAAGCTCTTTCCCTTTCGCGGCCGCTTCCTCGTCGGAACGAAGGATAACGGTGAATTCATACGTTCTCATACACCCTCCTTGTGGACTAAAATGATCCGCCGACAGCGGATAAAGAGGTCAAAGCAACCTACCACAGAGACTATGAATTGTCAACCGGAGGAACTTGCCTTGCACAGCTTCCCGGGCTAAGATGAGGGTATGAGAAACGTACACCCCAGTCTTCACCATGACCCCCTAAGTTCCATCCCCTTGGAAGCACACATGATCGACCGGAAGGCGACTATTCAGATGCTTGAACTCATCGGGGATGAGACTGAGACGCATGCGGTCATGGAGTACTCCATACCCTCCGCCGAGGGGCGGTCAATTATCTACCCTGAGCCGCATGTTCGCCTGCAGCTTCCATACGCTGCGGTTCAAGCACGTCTGGCGGAGGTGCTTCCCGGGTTCAACAGCGCAAGTATCCCGAGAGAGGGACCAAAGCAGGAAGCGGTCCTTGATTATCGCCTCCTGCGCCGGATCGGACTGCACCTCTGCAGCCTCACCGCCTACGGCATTCTCAACGGCGGTTCTGCCACCAGTTATATCGATGAAAGACGGAATCAGGCCTACTTTCCGCCGCTTTATCAACTGCTGGGAAATCAGTTTCATTCGATAGCAGACGTGTGCCGCGGAAAACCGAAGGCGCTCGTTCCCGCCTACGTCAATCCCGACGGTTCACCCGGATACTCATTTTTTGAGCTGAAGATGCGGGCTCTTCTTCTGCTGGCGCTTGAAGCACGGACGGTAACGGGAATTCCGGTCACCATACCGATATTCGAGATGAGAAACCCTGCAACCGACTCAGTGCTTGAGCAGGCCTGCCGGCTGATGCCCGATTCGCCGCTTCTGTCCGACCTGATTGAGGAACTCTCTTTTGATATAACCCGTACTGAGCACGCTGTCCAGCCTCTTCTGGCCGCACTCACCCCGAAAAGCGCCGGCCTCCCGAGAACCGTCTTCACCGCCGCCTACGGGAGGGAGAACTCCCTGCTTGCCCTTCCGGGCGGACACGGACAGAACTTCGCGGTCCTTAAAGAGACCTACCGCAGTCTGCACCGCAGAGGCAGGGTCCTTGCAGCCCTGGTCAATATCGACAATTTAGGCAATGCCCCCGACCCGGTTCACCTTGCCCTTACGCTCGTAACCGGAGCTCAGGCATCCTTCGAGTTTGCCCGAAAGACCCCGGTAGACGTAAAGGGCGGTGTTCTGGTGCAGCACGCCGATACCGGCAGATACGCCTGCGTCGATATCGGGGCGGCAATTTCCCCTCAGGCTGTTGCACAGGCGGAGGCTGAGGGGAAGGAGATTCTGTTCAACTGCGCCACAGGGCTCTTTGATCTGCGCTGGCTTACGGCTAACTTGGATGAGATTGCCCGGAATCTCCCGGTGAGAATAAGTGAGCAGGAAAAGGATGCCGGAAGGTACGCCCAGGCAGAGCAGATCACCTGGGAAGTGCTCGAGATGGTCAAGGACCCGCTTATTATCGGTGTTGAGAAGCACCGTCGCTTTCTCGCCGCCAAAATGCTGTCAGAAATGCTGCTGACCTCCCGGGCGGATGAGCTTGCAGGAAAACTGGTTGCCGCTGATCCCTCGTACAGCGATTTCTGCTCCCTGAGCATGACTATGCAGCAGGGACTTTCGGATCTGCTCAGCGGCACCTACGGCCTGCGTATCGTCGGTGGACGGTGGGAACCTCTGCCAGCAGAAGAACTTACGGCGCAGATGAAAGCCCTGCACTCAAACAGTGCAGGATAACAGGAACCGGGCTGTTCTGTGACCTCTGCGGGCACAAAAAACGCTCCCGCTGCTTAGAAAAGAGCGGGAACGGTTATCTGTGTGATATAGCGTACAAGCTGAGAGAAAGGGAATTACTTCTTCTTGTGCCTGTTTTTTCTCAGTTTCTTCTTTCGTTTGTGGGTTGCAATTTTGTGTCGTTTTCTTTTCTTTCCGCAGGGCACCGTAACGCTCCTTCATTAATCAGATTCCCGCCCATTATGCCGATTCGCTCTGCGCAGGTCAAGGGGAGGCAGTGAAATTAGATAAAAAAGGGCTGCTGCAGACACACCGGTGCGATTCCACCGGTGTGCAAAAGCTGGTATACTCCGGCTGTGCACTGGCATGCAGCGGAGACAGGTAGTGAATGTAGTCATTTTTGGTCTGGGTAATCACGGCGGCGGAGCAGAGGCGGCAGCTTACTTCGCCCGGCTCGGCTGTCGGGTTACCGTAACCGACAGGTCTGATCCTGCGAATCTCTCTGAATCCATCCGGAGCCTCTCTGCCTATCCTGTCACCTACGAATTCGGCAGGCACACCCCGCAGACTCTAAGGGAAGCTGACCTGATCATAAAAAATCCCGCTGTTTCTCCCGACCATCCGCTGCTTCAGGGCAATACAGCCGTGCACAGCGATTTCTCCTATACCCTGCCCTACTTCAACCTTCCTCTTATAGCGATAACGGGAACCAAGGGCAAATCG
>CAYSRK010000288.1:0-4218 GCA_964433385.1 uncultured Spirochaetales bacterium | reverse complement strand
CAACCGTTGACCCCTGGATACCATTGAATCCCATATTCCGGCAGCTCAGGTCGTTAATGTGCATGGAACCTCCGCGTCCGCCGTTGATTCCGCCCGCCTTGCCGAAGATCTCCGCCATAACCAGCTTTTTCTCTGTTCCGCAGAGACAGATAGCCCCGTGACCCCGGTGGTCGGGAAACTTATAGTCAGTCTTCCGCAGTGCGGCGACCACTCCGGCCTGGGCGGCCTCCTGCCCGATGCTCAGGTGGATGAATCCGGGTATCGTACCGTTCTTGGAATAGACCTCAACCTCCTGCTCAAAACGCCTGATCGAAACCATATCGTAGTAGAGATCAAGCAGCCGCTGTTTTCCCAGTGCCATGTATCCTCCTCCGGCCTGTATCCGCCGGTGTGTATCCGAAATCTTTCAGTGCGTGCGGCCGAAGACGTCAACCGCCGCCCCCATCACCGCTGAAGCCTGATCAGAAACAAAGAAGAGCGCTGTCTCGGCAGCAGCGTCGACCTGCAGCATATCCCCAAGGGCCGCAGTCACCGCCGGGTCCCTGCCCATTCTCTTCCGGGTTCCCTCGGTATCCGTCATCCCGAGCAGCAGCACATTCACGTTTATCCCGCACTCCTTGACCTCCTCCGAGAGGGTCAGGGTGAAACCGATCATACCCGCCTTCGATGCCGAGTAGGCTCCGAACCCGCGAAACGGATGGGTCGCCGCCGAGGAGGAGATGTTCAGGATCTTCCCGTAACGCCGCCCGATCATACCGGGCAGCACCGCCCGGGAACAGAGAAACGTCCCGGTGAGATTTACTGCTATCTGGCGCTCCCACTCCTCCAGAGGCATCTGCGCCACGGCAGCTGAATGGTGGACTGCAGCGTTGTTTATCAGGATATCGACCTCCCCGAGCGTCTTGAAAATCTTCGAGAAGATTGCCGTGACATCAGTCTCCCGCGAAACGTCCCCCGGGCAGACAAGAACCTGCCCTGCACAGGCAGACCTGATCTCAGCCGCGGTCCGTTCCAGTTTTTCCTCGGTACGGCCTATGAGCGCTACGGAAGCTCCCTCTGCGGCCAGCCCTCGGGCGAAGGCCGCCCCGAGCCCCTGACCGGCTCCGGTCACCACAGCTGTCCTGTCGGAAAAGCGACGAATACCGCCAGCATTTTTCTGCATACCTCTCTCCCTCTCTGCAGCCCCTGCAGCCGTTATCGTACCAGGCGTCGGGCAATCTCCTGCGTTCTCGCAAGCACTTGCTCTTCATCAACCCCGCAGACCACGCCCCGGTCAAGCACCGGGCGTCCATGCACCACAACCGTCTCGATATTCGCCTGGCCCGAGCTGTAGACCAGCGCAGCAGTCGGATCGTGAACGGGAACGGAACGGCAGTTAAGCGGGTTGTAAACAAAAAAATCGGCCTTTTTCCCCGTCTCAAGTGAACCGATGCTTCCGGACATGCCCAGTGCGGCAGCCCCGCCGCGACAGGCCATATCGAGAACCTCCCCTGCAGGCATAACCGCCGGATCCCGACTTACCAGCTTATGCAGCAGGGAAGCCGTCTTGAGCGTCTCAAGCATATCCTGGGAGTCGTTGCTCGCAGCCCCGTCAACCCCTAAACTCACCGTTATCCCCGCCGCCGCCATCCGGGGGACCGGGGCTGCACCGGACGCGAGAATCATGTTCGCTACAGGGCAGTGGGAGAGGGCAATTCCCCTCCGGGCCGCCAGCGCGATATCATCCTCATTGAAGACCACACCATGGACAGCAATAAAACCGGGATGAAGCAGCCCGCATTCGTCAAGAAAGGGAAGAGCCCGCTTCCCCCAGCTCTTCAAGGCATACGCATCATCATCGGCAGTCTCCCCGACATGCATGGTAACCGGGAGCCCCAGCTCCTCTGCAGCTTCCCGGATACGGGCGTATCCCTCCCGCCCATGCGTCCAGATGATCGGCACGGCAATTGCGGGTGACAGGAGCGGATTGCCCGAAAGCTCACCACAGAGATCCCTCAGATGCAGGAAGTACTCCTCCTCACTCTCTCCGTATCTATCTGCGCGGTCGTCGGCAAAAAGCGTATGTGAGACATGTGCTGAAGCAAGCACTCCCCGGAGGCCGATACCTTCGAAGGCTTCGATGACAGCTTCATCAAGCCCGGGAACGGGGCGGCAGTACTGGAAATCGAGCACCGTTGTTGTACCTGTACGCAGGGCTTCAATGAGTCCCGTCAGGGCGGCATAGCGGACCGCCTCCCGGTCGTAGCGGTGAAGCACACGCAGCACCGAACTGCTGAGCCACTCGAACAGCGGCTTATCCCGGCCGATTCCCTTCAGCAGGGTCTGGAACAGGTGGGTGTGTGTGGAAACAAATCCGGGAAAGAGATACTTCCCGTCACAATCGATCGTCCGACGAACTCTCCAGAGCGCGGCAGTCTCCGCTTCGGGACCCACGGCGACTATCGTATCCCCACGGACAACCAGGGCTGCGCCGCTGATCACCCGCCGATTCCCATCCAGCGTAACCGCCGTTCCTCCGCGGAACAGGAGGTCAGCCTCCCTCATGCCCGGACTCCCGCAGCAGAGGGATGCTCCCGGACCAGCCGGGAAATTGCCTGCAGATTCTCAACCGGGGTGAGGGCCGCGGTCGAATCACCCGTGCTCAGGATAAACGGTGCATCGGCGGGTATCTGGGCAAGCTTCTGGGCCGCATAACGGCGGCATGCGTCCGGGGTCATGCTGACAAGGGCAGCCGGGTCGAGACCCCCGACCACCAGCTTTCCCAGCCTCCTGCAGGCATCTCCCGGTTCGATGTCGCCGGTCTCGGGGGGGCAGACCGAATCAATACCGTCCATCCTCCCGGAAGCAATCAGCTCGGTAAGGGCGCTGATACGACCGCACATGTGAACCAGATAGGTTTTCGCAGATGATCGGATAATATCGGCATAGGAGTCCAGCTCACTCATGCAGAAATCACGGTACCACTGCGGTCCCATGACAGTCGTCGAAGTATCCTCGTAGGTAATAACCACCTCGGCAGGTGCTTCGGCGAGAATCCGGTAGATCCCGATATTCAGCCCCTGCAGCGCCTCGAATACTTCCATTATCAGGTCAGGATAGTCAGCAAGCGCATAGGCAGTCTGCTCCACCCCCATCCTGAACTGCAGCATCTCCTGCAGCGGCGTCACAGGACCGGTCAGGGTGATCATCCCGTCTTCCCCGATAAACGCATCCATCTCCCGCGGCTCATCGTATGCCGGTTCAACCCGGGCTGATGAGAGGACCTTCAGATAAACCTCCAGGTCTTCCTGCCCCTGCAGCATGCGGCGGCTGATATACTCCGTACCGTGGAGCTCGCGGACCTCCTCCCAGATATCACCCCAGGGGGTGGAAAAACCGCTTGTCATCACCCCGTTTTCCTCAGACTCGTACGGTTTTACCGGGGCATCATAGACAACCCGGCAGGCGTTAACGTGGCGGTAGAGCACATCGGCTCCGATGAACCTGATTGTCTCAACCTCGTGCATGTTCAGTCCCCGCCTGAGGGCCGGAGTGACCGCCCTCTCCCATGGAGCGATCCGCTCGAGCGGTATTCCCATAGCGGGCAGGCTTTTCACGTAATAGCGTCCTATCAGGGGGGCGAAAGGTGTGTGATCCGGTCTTTTTCCGGCAAAGACCGCGGCAAGCCGTTCTCTTCCAGTCATCGCTGCACAGTTTCAGGTACGGCTTAGAACGTGCCGCCGTTCCAGCCCCACATACTCCCCTTCGCACGCGTAAATTCGATGTAGATACGCTGCGGCGGGACTTCAAGCAGACGCTGCACAATTCCGCAGAGCTTCTGTGAGATCTCCTGCGCCTTCGAAGGATCAAAACCGATACTCTTCAGCTCAATAAAAGCTGCCGGCTCGGCAGTCCCGGAGAAGAGCATCGGCACCCCCAGTTCTGCAGAAACCATAACATACTGTTCCGGTTTCCCGAGAGTTTCCTGCAGAAGCTGCGAAAGCTCCTTCAGCAGTTCCTGCTCAATGCAGCCGCGGCTGCAGCCGTCCATCTGTCGGTTGGTCTTCACATTAAGGTAAGGCATGGAGCTGCTCCTTCTTCTCTTCAGTTTTTCACTGCTTCTGCCGCCAGCAGCTGCTGGTCATGCTCGTGCAGTTCCGCCGTGATGCGCATCGTGTAGGGAGCGAACCGTTCGGTGAACCGCCGCTCAGCCTCGGCCAGCCAAACCGGATCAACCGC
>CAYSRK010000287.1:0-6635 GCA_964433385.1 uncultured Spirochaetales bacterium | reverse complement strand
TGGAGGGTGGCTTGTAGGGCACCCTAAAAAGAATGAAAGTTACTGATTAATCCGGATAATGCGTTTACGGTTATCGTCAATATACGGGTTTTCTGATACACTATTCATAATAATTAGACCTCTGAGGATGGTTTCTTGTCAATTGCATGAAACCGCGTGACGAGTTCTATTAATATATTTAATAAAGAATTACTTACATTATGCATGCTTGAATAGAAACTTTTCCCAGGCTCATCTGCAAATAGGAAGATTGGGCCACAGAGGAGGATACATACCATGTCAGTTCTTTCTGAGTACCAGTTCTGGTTCATCGTCGGAAGTCAGGATCTCTACGGAGAACAGACGCTTGCCGAGGCTGCCCGCCATGCGCAGATCATGGCCGCCGGATTCTCCGAAGACCCGGCACTCCCCTGTCCGGTTCTCTTCAAAACCGTAGTCCGCAACTCTCAGGAGATCTCTGCCGTCCTTGAGTCTGCGAACCGGGATCCGGCATGCGCCGGGGTGATAACCTGGATGCACACATTCTCCCCCTCGAAGATGTGGATCAGGGGGCTGAGCATCCTCAGTAAACCGCTTCTTCACCTCCATACCCAGTTCAACCGGGATATTCCCTGGGAAACGATTGATATGGATTTCATGAACCTCAACCAGTCAGCCCACGGTGACCGGGAGCATGGGTTTATCCTGACCCGCATGAGAATTCCCCGGAAGACTATTGCCGGCCACTGGGAAAGTCCCCGCCTGCGGCAGAGGATGGCGGTCTGGATGCGGGCTGCCGCAGGTGCTGGCGTGAGCAGAAACCTCAGGGTTCTGCGGATCAGCGACAACATGCGCGAGGTTGCCGTTACCGAAGGCGATAAGGTTGAAGCTCATATCAAGTTCGGCTGGCAGATTGACCACTACGGTGTCCAGGATATCGTCAGGGAGGTTGAAGCGGTAACCGAACATGAAATTGACGAGCAGATGGCAGCCTACGCAGAGGTGTATGACACTGCCTCTGAGCGTATCGACGCAGTCCGCTACCAGGCGAGGGAGGAGGCAGCCCTCAAAAAATTCCTTGAAGAAGGCGGCTTCGGCGCATTCCATACCAATTTCCAGGATCTGCAGGGGCTCAGGCAGCTTCCCGGCCTCGCCTGCCAGGATCTGATGCGCCTCGGCTACGGGTTTGCCGGAGAGGGGGACTGGAAGACTGCCGCGATGGTCAGGATCATGAAGGCCATGAGCTTTGGTCTGGACGGAGGCACCTCTTTCATGGAAGACTACACCTATCATATGGAGCCGGGCAGGGGACTGAATATGGGGGCTCACATGCTGGAGGTCTGTCCCTCCCTCGCCAAGGATCGGCCGGTTATCAAGGTTGAGCCGCTCGGCATCGGAGACCGTGAACCTCCTGCGCGGGTAACCTTCAAGGCCGACGCGGGACCGGCGATCCTGGTCTCACTTATCGACCTGGGGCACCGGTTCAGGATGATCGTCAACGATGTTGAGTGTGTAGAGCAGCCGCACGACATGCCCCGCCTTCCCGTGGCGGGTGTCCTGTGGAAACCGTATCCCGACCTTGAGACAGCTGCGGAAGCCTGGCTGTACGCCGGAGGAGCCCACCACTCGGTCCTCAGCCGCAGCCTGACTGCGGAGCATATGCGGGACTGGGCTCGGATCATGGGGATTGAATTCATCCGCATCCACGCCGGTACCGAGGTAGAGCAGCTGTGCAGCGAGCTCGCCTGGAACGAGGCTGTCTGGGGAAGGAGCTGAAGGAGGGTGCATGGGCAGCAGGAACCGCGAAGCGCGGGAGGCCGTTGAGAACGGCAGGACAACAATCGGGATTGAGCTGGGTTCTACCCGGATCAAGGCGGTTCTTATCGGCGAAGACTACCTCCCGCTTGCCTCGGGCAGCTGCAGCTGGGAGAGCAGCCGGATAGACGGCATCTGGACCTACAGCCTGGAGGAGGTCGAGGAGGGCCTGCAGACCTGTTTCAGCAGACTCTCCCGGGATACAGCCGAGCGGTGGGATACCGAGCTGAAACGGACTGAAGCCCTCGGCATCAGCGCCATGATGCACGGCTACCTGGTCTTTGACGCTGCCGGAACGCTGCTGGCCCCCTTTCGCACCTGGAGAAACACCATAACCGCCGATGCCTCCCGAAAATTGACCGAACTGTTCTCCTATCCGATACCGCAGCGCTGGAGCATTGCCCATCTGTATCAGGCGCTCCTCAACGGGGAGGAGCATGTGCATGAGATTGCGAGCATGACCACCCTCTCCGGGTATGTTCACCGGAGGCTGACTGGAAAGAATCTTCTGGGCATAGGCGACGCCTCCGGAATGTTCCCCATTGACAGCGGCAGCGGGTCCTACAGCCGGGATCTGGTGCAGCGGTTCAACCGGGAGATTTCATCCTTCGGAATGCCGTGGGAACTGGAATCGATCCTTCCCGCTGTGCTTCGGGCCGGAGATCCGGCCGGGGAGCTGACTCCCGCGGGAGCCCTGCTGCTTGACCCGGGCGGTACATTCGAGCCAGGGGTCCCGCTCTGTCCGCCTGAAGGGGATGCGGGGACCGGAATGACAGCCACAAACAGCACAGCCGTGAGGAGCGGCAATGTATCGGCCGGAACATCTGTGTTCGCCATGGTTGTGCTGGAAAAAAAGCTCTCTCAGGCCTATGAGGAAATTGATCTTGTCACCACTCCCGACGGCAGCCCGGTCGCGATGGTTCATGCAAACAACTGCACCGCGGACTATGATGCGTGGATACACCTGTTCAAAGAGGCGCTAGCTTCTTTCGGGGTCGAACCCTCGGAATCCGAACTCTACGATACGCTGCTCGGTTCGGCTCTCGAGGGAAGGGCTGACTGCGGCGGCCTGCTCTCCTACGGGTACCTTGCGGGTGAGCATATCACGGGCTTCGATGAGGGGCGGCCGCTCTTTGTCCGTCCTCCCGGAAGCAGCTTTACCCTGCCCAACTTTATGCGAACCCTAGTCAGCACCGCCCTCGGAGCGCTGCGGATCGGTATGGATATCCTCTACGAGCGGGAGGGTGTCCGCATCGATACGATGAGCGGCCATGGCGGTTTCTTCAAGGCGGGAACAACCGGCAGGAGCATCATGGCAGCCGCCTTGGATGTACCGGTTACGGTGCTCGAGACTGCGGGTGAAGGCGGTTCCTGGGGAGCCGCCCTCCTGGCGGCCTATATGAAGAGCAGAGAACCGGGGTTGTCTCTTTCCCGGTTTCTTGCAGAAAAGGTCTTCTGCGGTTACAGGGCGGAGGCGCTCCCGCCTGAACCGGATGCGGTTGAGGGATTCAATCTGTTTATGCAGCGCTACCGGAAGGGTTTGGCCGTTGAGAGAGCAGCCGTGGAGTACCTGCCCCCCGATGAGGGGTAGGCAAACAAACCTCCCTTCAGGCGTTTCTGATCTGGGAGCGGTGAATGAGCGCGCTGAGCAGGCCTGAAACCAGCAGCTGCCAGGGATGGTAGAAGAGAAGCGGCAGCAGCGCAGTTCCGAGCAGCTGGGGTGAATCCGAGAAGAACGCACTGAGAAGCGGTATGCCCATGGCAAGCGTCTTCTGGGGTGCGGTGAAGATAACTGCAGTAACGTTTGCCTGCGAAAACCGGAGGAGTCTGGCGGCTGCGAAGCTGAGCCCGGTCAGTACGAGAAAGGAGAGGGCGAGGAAGGCGAAGGGGCTGCCCATATGCGGCAGCTGTTCCCTGAAGCGCTCATCCGCCGCTGACTGAGAGACGAAGATCCATATGAGTCCCAGCAGCAGCACGCTGACCGTGCCCTTGAGTCTTCTCAGCAGCGGTTCCGGCGGGGGGCGCAGCAGGTGCAGCGCCTGCCCGGCGGCGAGCGGTACAACGATCGTGACCCCGATAGTCTGCACTACATCCAAGGCTCCGCGTCCTACCGGCTGTACTCCTGCTCCCTTGACCATCAGGGAGAGCAGCAGGGGTGAGATAACGATTCCCAGAAGGTTAGCCGTGACGGCATTGAACAGGCTGGCAGCAGTGTTGCCGTCGGCTGTCTGGGTGAGCACTGCGCATGAGGATATGGTTGTCGGCAGGACCGCGAGGGCGTAGATGCCGATCCGGATTTCGGGGGAGAAGTTCAGCGGCAGGAGGGTGAGGGCTGAGAGGAAATAGAGGGGCACCGCACCAAAAATAAAAAGCTGGATGGTCAGGTGGAGCCTCAGATCCCGAATACCGGTCAGCAGAGCCTGCGTCGGAAGGGTGAGTCCCGTTACGAAAAAGATAGCAGCAATGAGCAGGGAGGCGGTACGGCCGCTGAGACCTGCTGCAAGCCCCGCTTCGGGCAGCAGTAAGCCGTATGTGGTCAGGGTTATGAGACCAAGGAGAAACCAGTTCCTGCGCAGAAACATCATGAGGGTATCCTGCAGGTTTTACCGGCGGAAGCCGTAGACGTACTCCGCGACCGCTGCCGTGCCGTTCTCAAGCTGCATCGACTCGTACCTCCTGCGTATTTCCGAGACTGTCCGTTCGTCCATGCACTGCTTTACAGCCTGGACGAAGGCTCGCGGGCTGTTTTTCACGGAAAAGCCGACTCCGCTGCTGACAGCAAAATCGACATTAGCGCTCTCTATATGGGAGGTTGCCTGGTAGAATATGATCGGTTTGCGCATGATCATATGCTCGTAGGTGGTGGATGCGCCGGGTTTAATAAAGCAGAAGTCGCTGACAGCGGCGAGTTCAGCCATATTGTCGACAAAGCCGAGCACTGCCGGGGTGAGGTTTCCGGTTTTCCCCGGCGGATAGTTCTCCGTAAGCTCCTGGCGCAGCCTGTGGTTGTTCCCGGTTATCATGATGAGATTCAGGGCTGCCCCGTCATCTATGAGCGCATCGATAAACCGCCTGATATTCCCGATGCCGCCGCCGCCGAACGAGATAAGCAGGGTCTTTTTCCCGTGGTCGAAGCCGAGCTCGCTGAAGAGCTTCGGAGAGGGTTTGAGCTGGTAATTGAAACGGGTGCTGATCGGGAAGGGGAGCTGGGTAATCTTCTCCTCAGGATATCCGCTTTCAGTCAAGAGGTTTTTTGCCTGGGGGGAGGAGACGATCACCGCATCCTGTCCGCGGAGCAGTTCCAGGAAGATATGCGAGGAAAAGGGGTCGGTGTTGAGGGAGATGAGGCTGAAATCGAGTCCGTGCTGTTTCCTGACCTGTTCGAGCACATGAGCGGTGAACCCGTGGCTGCTCAGCACGATGTCAGGCTGTTCCCGCCGGATGAACTCAGCGGCCGGCTCAACAGCGCTCTTGAACTTTTCGTGCATCCACAGCTTGACGGTGAACGGAAGGGCCCGCAGCAGGGCATGACCGTAGTGGTTGAAGCGCGGGTGGATGACCATGCTGTCGCAGGTGCTGATCAGGTAGCTGTCTATGTCGTGCTTCCCGATCTCCTTGAAAAAGTCGCAGGTGCGCACTGTGCTGTTCTCAGGATGTGCGCTGTGAAGATAGCCGGCAACAGCTTTAGCAGGCGCATAGTGGCCAGCTCCGGTCAGAACGTAGGTGAGAAGAATATTCGGTGTATATCCCATGGCAGCAGCTCGTATGTGTACTCCGGTTTCGTGACGGCAGACGGGCATCCTTTCGGGGCTGCCTGACTGCGGCTGCCGGCCTGCTTGGCCTTGTAACGGCAGTCACGGTATTCCATTGTAAGGATAAATGAAAAATTTGCAATGTCAGGGAGGTGAAACTTGCCGCCTTCACCATAGACGGGGCGAAAAGGAGTCAAACCTGTCACCAAAGGGCTGTGTGATTGTTGTTGATTGTGATTTCCCGGAAGGAAAACACCTGTTTTTCACGCTTCACTCTTTAACAAAACGGATGCCTTCTTTACTATAAGGCTGTGACGTTCGCCTGTTCGGCGTCCGCTGTATTCAGTGCACGTGATTTTACAAGGATAATGGTTGCCCCTGATGAATATCTACAAGCGCATCGTCCGCTACTCGCTTCGCCATTCTAGAATGATCGTAGTATTCACGTTCGCCCTGACGGCGGTCATGACCTTCTACGCCGTGCAGGTGAAGCTCAACCCGGATGTAAACTCCCTGCTGCCAGCGGAGGATCCGAGCAACGTCAGTTTCAACGATTACTTCAACAAGGGCGAGTATACCGATAACTTCATGTTTATGATCGAAGGGGATGATCTGTACAGCCCCGGGAACCTGGCGGCCATCCACTCAGTCGTTCTGCAGATCGAGAGGTTGGACAACATTACGACCGGGGTACATCCGTTTTCCTTCATAACCGCCCAGAAGAAAGGAACCCGGCTTGCCCTCACCCCCATATCGGTGGTCAAGGATGAACGGCCGTGGACGCAGGAGGAGGCTGATGAGTTTAAAAGACTGCTGCTCAGCGATGACCTGGCAAAGAATCTGATCGTCTCGGAGGACGGCAGGAGCATGCTCTTCTTCTTTCCCGCGGTCCTGCTGCCGGATGAGAACCAGCAGCAGGTGCGGGAGCTGCAGGAAATGCTTAAGCCTCTTGAGCGCTTTGCCGAGGTCTATGTGAACGGCGGGCTCTTTTTTACCGACCGGGTTCTCTACTACCTCCAGAGCGATATTGTCCTGCTGCTTTCCCTCTGTTTCATCATTATTCTGGCAATCTATTATATAAGCTTCAAG
>CAYSRK010000286.1:0-2947 GCA_964433385.1 uncultured Spirochaetales bacterium | reverse complement strand
ATAACCGCCAGCCGCTCTTTAAGCTCCTCAGCATACCCGCCGAGCTGTTCAGGCAGAATCCTCATCCCCCTGAGCTCCATATCTGCCAGAACCTTTACCAGAGGCATCTCCAGCGTATGCATAACCCTGTCCAGTCCCCGCTCTGCCAGCATCTGCGAAAAGAGCAGGTAGAGCCTGAAGGTAATATCAGCATCTTCGGCTGCATAGCGTACCGCAGTATCAAGCTGCACATCGGCAAAGACACCCCCCTTGGGGACCACATCCTCGAATCTGAGGGTGGTGTAGTCGAGATAGACTGCGGCGAGGCGGTCCAGCCCGTAGGATGCCGAGGCGGAGTCAAGCAGCCAGGCGGCGATGAGCGTGTCGAAATACGGCGCCGGAAGGGAAATGCCCCAGCGGCTGAGCACCTTGTAGTCATACTTGCAGTGCTGTCCGACAATCTGCAGCTTCGGGTCCTCCAGAAACCACTTCAGAAGGGAAAAGACAGCCTCCTCAGGCAGGATATCAGCACCGCCGGCCACTAGGGGGATGTAGCACCCTTTAAGCGGCTCCCAGGCAATGGAAAAGCCCACCGGCCGGGCAACCATCTCATCCAGGCTGTCGGTCTCCACATCAACGGCAACGGTGCCTGCCCTTCCGGCTTCAGCCAGCACCGCTTCAAGCCGTTCAAGACTGGTTACGGCTTCGTAAGTCCCGGTACCGGAGACAGCATGAAACGTATTTCCTGCTGCAGGCTCATCATCGACAGGAAAATCGAGCTGCAGCGCATTGCTCCCCTTCTTTGCCTCACGCGCCTTCTCCGCACCCCCTCCAGCTGCCTCGACGAGACTTGCCGACTGGATGGAAGTAAAGACCGGGACAGCCTTGCTCCAGTCGATCAGCTCTGCAGAACATTCGCTCAGCGGGAACTGCGCACAGGAACTGTCGCAGCGCAGCGTCACCAGCTCCCGACTCAGATAGGCGAGCTCCCTCTGGCTGCGCAGCTTATCAGCCGTGCCTGCGGCTATCCGGTCGACTGCCGAATAGATTCCGTCAAGGTCCGTATACTCCTCCAGCAGCTTCACCGCCCCCTTCGGGCCGATACCCTTCACCCCGGGAACGTTGTCCGAGGAGTCGCCTATGAGGGCGAGATAGTCAATTATCTGTTCAGGATAGACGGACAAACGGCGGTACACTGCATCCCGGTCAAAAAACTCCTGCTCGCCCTTCCCCGGGCGAAGCATAAAAACTCCCTCATCGATCAGCTGCATGAGATCCTTGTCCCCGGAGAGAATCAGGCACTCGCATGAATGCTCCCTGCAGGATGAGGCGATGGATGCTATCAGGTCATCGGCCTCAAGCCCATCCTCCCTGATGATATACGCTCCGGCCCCCTCAAGCGCCTCTTCTATAAGCGGAATCTGCGCATGCAGTTCCTCTGGGGTTTTTTCACGGGTAGCCTTGTACTCAGGGTAGACGGCATGCCTGAATGTCGGCGTAAGCGAGTCCATGGCAATAACAAGATAATCGGGCTCATACTGCTTGAGCACGGAAAAGAGGGTTCTGAAAAAACCGAAGACAGCAGAAACGTTGCGACCCTGCGAGTCGGTCACCGGCCGATGGATGAAGGCGAAGTAGGAGCGGTAGATCAGGGCATAGCCGTCAACCGCAAGCAGTCTTTTTTTTCCCGGTTCGTTCATAACGCCTCCCTCCCGTCGGTTCAGATGCGGAAAGTGCAGGATAAGCCGTCATACGCGGGGAATATTCCCTGCGGGAGCTCTTCTGCAAGGACCGCATGATCCAGATCATGACACATATGGGTCAGATAGGTCCTTTCAGCCCCGATTCTTCCGGCTGCCGCCGCAGCCTGCGCCACGCTGAAGTGCGTAGGGTGGGGACGGTAGCGCAGCGCGCCGATAACCAGCAGCTCCAGATCCTCAAGAAGCTTGTAGCTCGACTCCGGGATGCCGCTGCAGTCGGTCAGATATGCAGCTGAGCCAATCCTGTACCCGTTAATTACCCGGCAGCCGTGGTAGATCGGAACGGGGACTATGCGCAGATTTCCCACCTGGACACCCTCAGGATCCGCATCCCGCATCAGAAGATTCGGGATTCCCCCTCCGGGGGCATCCCTCCTGAAGATGTAGGGAAACCGGGACCGGACTTCATCAGCAACCTCTGCTGAGGAGTAGAAGGGCAGCGCCTGGTGCCAGGTGAAAACCCGCAGATCATCGATGCCGTTGAGGTGATCGGCGTGGTCGTGCGTGATGATTACGGCATCAAGCCGGGCAAGGCGCGCACGAAGAGCCTGAAAACGGAAATCAGGGCCGGTATCGATAACGACGGCTGTTTCTTCCTGCCTGACCAGGATCGAGGAACGGGTCCTGCTGTTGCGCGGGTCGGCTGAGCGGCAGACTGAACAGGTACAGCCGATCACGGGAACTCCGTGGGATGTTCCGGTCCCTAAAAAAGTCAGTTCAGCCGTCTTCAGAATTCCGTTCCCCGCAGTTTCTCCAGCAGCTGCCTGAGAAACCCTTCAGCATCGGAACCGAGATCGCGAAGCACGCCGGCGAAGTCAAGCTCACTCAGCTCACGCTCCAGGGCATCCTGCACTTCCTCCAGATCCACACCTTCCGGGATTCCTGCTTCTGCCGGATCAATCGAATCAACGATTGAGGCTGCAAGATCATCAGCATGGTCGCGGATAGAACCGCCGCTCTCTTTCAGGGATGCCAGCACCCTGTCCGTGTCGATTGACGCAGCCAGCCTCCCCGCATCAGCCCCTGTTACCCCAGCCTCTTTCAGCGCCTGCTCGACCGATGAGGATATCGTATCGAAGGCCTGGGTGAAGTCCGCCTCATAATCAGATTTTCCCCCTCGCACCGACTCCCAGCTGACGGTAAAGTACCGCATGGAGAGCTCGGGAAAGAAGAAGAAAATGACGGCCGCAGCGGCTATGGCCGCCATG
>CAYSRK010000285.1:0-7960 GCA_964433385.1 uncultured Spirochaetales bacterium | reverse complement strand
TGCGGTCCCTGCAAAATGGTCTCACCCGCTATTGCCCGGGCTGCCCGGGAACTGAGCGGGGAAGTTCTCACAATCAAGGTGGATGTCGACAAGAAACCGCAGATAGCCTCGGCGTACCAGGTGAGCAGCATCCCGACAATCATGCTCTTCAAGAACGGGCGTCCGATCATGCGGCTGCAGGGCGCTCATCCCTACGGGTCCCTGATTGAGCAGATTCGCAAGGCGTTAGCTTCCAGCCAGCCCGCATCATAGGAGAAACGCAGCTCATGAACAGTGACGTCCTGAACATGGCCGATTCGTATACCCTGCTGGTGCTCTGCGCTGTCCCCGTCCTGTTAATCGCCGCTGCGGCTCTGCTGTTTCTCAAGCGGGCCTATGCGGCAGCTCTTTGTCTGGGGGTCGAAAAGCGCACACTGCAGAAAGTCATCGCAAACAGCGCCCTCTTCTCCATTCTGCCCTCCTTGCCGATTATCATCATTATGGCAGCCATGATGCCGGTCTTCGGAAGGTATGTGCCCTGGCTGCGCCTTTCGGTTATCGGGTCTGCCATGTATGAAGCAATGGCCGCTGATACCGCAGTGAAGAGTTTCGGCCTGAGCGGAATCGGCGACCCGGGACTTACCCCGGAGATATTCCTCAGCGCTGTGTGGGTCATGACAATCAGCATCCTCTCCTACCCTCTGGCAAACATCCTGTTCCTGAAGACCTTTGATACCCGGCTCAAGCAGGCTGCAGTAAGGTCGGAGTCCTCCGGCTCGGGTTTTGTCAAGCATATTGCCGGAGCGCTCTTCATCGGACTGATGAGCGTGATGATGGTTCCCGATATGGTAAACTTTTCAAATCCTGCCGGCATGACTGCCGTACTCACCTCAGGCGCGGCGGTACTGGGGCTGGAGACTGCTGCGAAGAGGCGGAATATCCGGTGGCTGCACGACTTTTCCTTCCCGATAGCCTTCATCATCGGGCTGGCTGCTGCACCGGCTGCCGCGCAGCTGCTCGCGCGCTGAGGGAGGCGGAGCATGAACAGAGCATCAGCGGGTTTCAGCTTTAAAGAGTATCAGAGGCGGATGCATATATTCGGAAAGGTAACCAATATCATCGCCTGCGCAGCCCTCATCGCCGTGCCGCTAGCCGCAGGCCTGATATTCGACCTCTCCGTTGACTGGGGCAGGACGATACGGGGTTTCCTGGGAGTCTTTTCGCTCTTCGGCATCCTCACCGTCATCGAATTCACCACCTATGCACCGATTATGGGGCCGGGGGCTACCTACCTGACATTTCTTACCGGCAATACCATCAATATGAAGCTGCCCTCATCGGTCAGCAGCGTGAAAATTGCCGGGGTGGAGCCGGGTTCTCCCGAAACCGAACTGATATCGACGATTGCCGTAGCGGTCTCGTCACTGGTGACCATTCTTGTCCTTATCCTCGGACTCTTCGGTCTCTCCTTCCTGCTTCCGCTGCTGCAGCATCCGGTGCTCCAACCGGCCTTCGATAACCTCATCCCCGCCATCATGGGGGCCCTGGGAGTACCCCTAATGCTCCGTGATCCGAAAACAGCCGCTGTTCCGGCAGGTCTCGCACTGGTGCTCACCCTGGTGCTGGGCCGACCCGCCATGAGCTCGGCTCAGGCGATTCTGCTGCCCCTGTTTCTGGCAATAACCCTGGCATGGCGCTATCTGCGCCACAAAGGAGAGAGAGCACATGAAGCTGCTGCTGCAAAACGGCACCATACGGACACTACAGCATGAACACCATACCGTGGAGGCTGTACTCGTAGAAGACGGGATAATAACGAGGACCGGAAACGGCAGGGAGATTTCCGAACCCGGGGCAGAGGTGATTGATCTGGAGGGAGGGACCCTTCTGCCGGGCTTCGTTGACGGACACAGCCATATCTCGCTCCTGCGCGACGGCCATGCGCGGGCCGATCTTACCGGAACGGGCAGTTTCGCGGAGCTGCAGCAGCGGCTGCGCCGGTTCATCAGGGATGAACGAATAGAGCCGGGAATACCGGTATTTGCCTGGGGGTATGACCATGAACGGCTGCGCGAGCGATGCCACCCTGACCGAAGACTCCTTGATGAGGTTTCAACCGTATCTCCCGTTCTCATAAGCCACGTATCGGGACATGTGAAAGTAGTCAATACCTTAGCCCTGAAGCTTGCCGGCGTAGACCGTACCGTACAGGCTCCTCAGGGGGGAGTTGTCGGTCGGGATCCGGCAACAGGGGAGCCTGACGGATACCTTGAGGAGACCGCCATGAGCCTCGTCCCTATTCCCGAGCAGCAGAGCAGGGAGTTTCTCAAATCCCAGATAGAATCAGCCCAGCAGCTCTACGCCGCCAACGGAATTACGACGGTGCAGGACGGCGGCTGCATTGCCGCCCAGCTGCAGGCCATGAAGGAGCTGGAGGAGGAGGGACGGCTCTACCTTGACGTTGTCTCCTATGTTCTGGCAATGGATCCTGCCCTCCTCGGCTACAAAGGGGAGCAAAGCGGCGCACCGCTGGCGAGGCGGTTCAGTTCCTACCGGGACAGTGCTGCAGGGCATTGGAGCATAGGCGGGTACAAGATCATTCTGGACGGTTCCCCGCAGGCCAGGACTGCCTGGATGAGCGAACCGTACCTGAACGGGCAGCAGGGATGGCGCGCCTATCCGTACCTCAGCGATCAGCAGACCTATGAGGCAGTCAGGGCTGCAGTTGATGAGGGCAGTCAGATACTCGCCCACTGCAACGGGGATGCTGCAGCTGAGCAGTTCATAACCGCCTATGAGCAGGCTCTTGCGCAAAGCTCCCATGCAGACCGGTTCGGGCTGCGCCCGGTTATGATTCATGCCCAGACGGTTCGAGAGGACCAGCTTGAAAGAATGGCAGCTATCTCCATGATCCCCTCGTTTTTTATCGGCCACGTTTACTACTGGGGCGATGTCCACCTGAAAAACTTCGGCCGCAGAAGGGGAGAGGCGGTAAGCCCGCTCAAGGCGGCACTTCAGCGCAATATAATCTTCAGCCTCCACCAGGACAGCCCCGTTACCCCCCCTGATATGCTGCATTCCATCTGGTGTGCGGTGAACAGGATCACCCGCGAGGGTGAGCTGATCGGCGGGGAGTACCGGATTTCAGTCTACGAGGCGCTGCGGGCAGCCTCCTGGGGCGGGGCCTACAGCTATGGCCAGGAGGGGAGAAAGGGCACCATCGCCCCGGGCATGCTGGCCGACTTTGTCCTGCTTGACAGCGACCCTATCCGCGTCAGTCCGCCGGATCTGCGCAGTATCAGGGTGCAGGCGACATTCAAGGGGGGCAAAAAGGTATTTACCGCTCGGTAAGCAGGCGATCCGTGTAGTACTCAATAACCTGCCAATGAGCATCAACGGGGTCTTCCGTCTCTTCAAGCAGCCCGGTCAGATCAATTATCTCACCGCGGCTTACGTTGCCAGCGGTAAAGGGAACAGGATCCCTCGTGGTATAGTAGGTGGTGACGCTGCTCCCGCTGAGACCGGCGCCGAGCATCCTTGCTCCGGAGAATGGTTCCAGGATCGATCTTGCACTGAAGGGGTCCAGCAGCACCAGGGAAAGAGAGACCGGACATGCTCCCGCGGATGCCACATCAGCGCAGTCAATACCCTGCAGCATTCCGTCAATAAATCCCTGTGCCAGCCACGCCCCGGCTGAGTGGGCGATGAGCCGCAGTTCGGGAAGCTTCCGGCCGGCATACAGCTCAGCTGCAGCGGAACCGGCAGTGAAGCCGACGGAGTAGCCGCGTGCCGGGGCTTTCATCCGCCGGCTTGCATCCAGAGACCAGTCCACCGCAATACCGCCTGTCCGATCGGCTAGTTCCGCAGCCCATACCTCCTGGGTATCGCCGGCTCCGTGGATAAAGAGGTACAGAAGTTCCCCCCTGGTACCCGCGAGAGCTTGGTCAAGCTGCCCGATGAGCTTCATCGCCGCAGGTTCTACCTCAAGAGCTGAGGCTGAATACCCCGGGGAAGCGCAGCCGAGAAGTGAGAAAACGGCAAGAGAGAGGAATGCAGCGTAAACTGGATAGATTCTTCGCTGCCGTGCCGAACTAGGTCTCATCGTCTTCACCTCTGCCTAGATAGGCAAGGACCTGGTCGGCAGCCTCCTCGACTGAGATGTCCGAGGTGTCAATGGCCAGCTCCGGGTTCAACGGCTCCTCGTAGGGATCGTCAAGCCCGGTGAAATGGGTTATCTCACCTCTGCGAGCCCTGGCGTAGAGTCCCTTCACATCGCGTCTTTCGCACTCTTCCAGCGGGGTCGATATGTGGACTTCGATAAAGCGGCTGCACATGCTGCGCACCAGGCTCCGGGTCTCCCGGTAGGGGCTGACGAAGGTGCAGATTACCGTTATCCCATGCTTTTCCAGCAGTGAGGCAATAAAACCCATCCGCTTAATGTGCAGGTCCCGTTCCTCCCGGGTAAAGCCGGTTGAGGGAAAGATGTCGCGCACCACATCACCGTCAAGGTGTTCCAGTTCCACTCCCTTACTGAGAAGCCTGCTCACCGCCTCAGCGGCCACGGTGCTCTTTCCCGATCCGGAGAGTCCGGTGAACCAGACAACCGCCGGCAGTTTGTTCCACTCACTCATTCGCCTGTTCCTCCCTGTGGTGTGCTAAGAGTGTGAGAAATGCAGGGTCTGCTCCTGCCAGAAACCACGGATTTCTCAAGTCATTCTTATTGTAGCGCAGCGGTTTGAGATCTTCAGTGCTCACTACGTAGCAGCCGGCGGCGCGGCAGACTGCGTCAGCGGCTGCTGTATCCCACTCCATCGTGGTACCGAAACGGGGATAGAGATCACTCGCTCCCTCTGCTACCCGGCAGAGTTTCAGGCTGCTGCCGCTTGAATTGAGGGTTACGCTGCCTGCATACTGCCTGACCCGCTCGACAAATTGCTCCGTTTCGAAACTCATGTGGCTGCGGCTGGCGGTAATCCGCACCCCGCCCCCAGCTGTTCGGGTCTTTTGTGCGGGCCCTGAAAGCGGCTCGCCTTCAGGCAGGATGCTGCGCTCCCGGTACTGCGATACGCTGCGTATCCGGTAGGCTCCCCTCCCCCGCTCCGCCCAGTAGAGCAGGTCGGCTGCGGGGGCATAGACAAAACCAGCTGCCGGTTCACCGTCAGCTATGAGGGCGATGTTCACGGTGAACTCACCGTTGCGGCTGATAAATTCCTTCGTACCGTCAAGCGGGTCCACCAGCCAGTACGCGGGCCAGTCCCGCCGCTTCTGAAAGGCAGAGCGGCTGCCCTCCTCGGAGAGGACGGGGTATGTCGGGTCAAGCCCGGCGCTCAGGATCTCATGGGCAGCTGTATCAGCCTCTGTCACGGGGGTTCTGTCCTCCTTCAGAGAGACGGAGAAGCTTCTGCGGTAGATGTCCATGACCGCATCCCCTGCCCTGATAATCAGGCTGATGACCTGCGGTACGTCAACGAGGTGGTCCATAGTTGCTCCCGTGCGCTAACTCAAGGGAAATATCCCGCGTTCAAGCAGGTAGACGATGATTTTCTCGATGCTCTCATCCGTCTGCTCCGGGTCGAGGACAAGGTCCGGTTCTTCCGGGATATCGTAGGGCGCGTCAAGTCCGGGGACTTCGTCAACGCTGCCCTGTTCGGCCTGCCTGTAGAGATCATCCGTTGAGCGGTCTATGCAGTAGTTGATGTCGGCATTCATGTAGAAGAGGTGAAACTGTTCCTCTCCAATTATTTCCCGCAGCTGGGTGCGAATCTGTGCATTCGGGGATACGAACGAGCAGAGGGTTATGATCCCCTGTTCGTTCAGTATCCTGCAGATATAGGCAACCCGCCGCATGTGTTCGGCCCGGTCAGCCGGGGAGAAATCAAGTTCCCGGCTGAGCCCCGCCCTGATCTCGCTTCCGTCGAGCAGGATGGTCTTCGCTCCGAGGCCGAAAAGCCGCCGTTCCAGCGCGAATACCAGCTCCTTCTTGCCCGACCCGTGCAGGCCGGTGGTCCAGAGGGTCACCCCCCGCTGGTTGTAGGTCCGTTCGCGCTTCTTGCGCTGCACCAGGCTCCGTCCTGATGCTATGTGGCGCCGCTCATGGTCAGTGATCCGGCTCGGCAGGTCCCGGCTTTCCATCCGGTCTATGATCATGCCGACAGCTGCTGTATTGTGGGTCACCGGATCTATCAGGACAAATGATCCGGTCTGCCGGTTCTTGCTGTAGGGGTCAAAGAAGAGCGGTTTTGTGGTGGTAATCACCACCCGTCCGATCTGGTTAAGCTTGAGTCCGGTGCGTTCCTCGTGCTTGTGCAGGGTATTGACATCTATCTGGTAGCGGACTGCGTCGATCCGCGCGCGGGTGGTATTGGTCGTCTGCTTGATGTAGAACTGCGTATCAAGCCTCAGGGGTTTTTCATCCATCCAGACGAGAGTCGCTTCGAGGTGCTTTTCAACCCGCGGAATATTGTGGGGGTGCACGATCATGTCGCCGCGCGATATATCGATTTCATCCTCAAGGGTGACGGTTACCGCCTGGGGGACAAAGGCGTATTCCAGTTCACCGTCGTAGGTGACGATTGAGCTGATTCTGCTCGTCTGCCTTGAAGGGAGAACCATAATCTGCTCTCCCTTGCGGATGATCCCCGAAGCTACCTGGGCGCTGAATCCCCTGAATGTCCGCGAGGGACGGAGCACATACTGCACCGGGTAGCGCAGGTCGATGAAGTTCCGATCGCTCGTCACATGAATGGTCTCCAGCAGCTCCAGCACGCTTGGTCCCCGGTACCAGGGCATGGCGCGGGTGGGTTCAGCTACGTTATCGCCCTTAAGCGCTGAGAGTGGTATAAAGTGCAGATCCGGGATATCGAGGCGGGTGACGAATTCGCTGTATTCACGACAGATGGTATCGAATACTTCCTGCCGGTAATCGACCAGGTCCATCTTGTTTACGGCCACCACTACGTGCCTGATGCCGAGCAGGTTGACGAGGAAGGTATGCCGTCGGGTCTGGGTCAGAACTCCTCGGGTTGCGTCGATAAGTATGACCGCGAGGTCGGCGGTTGAACCGCCGGTGATCATGTTGCGGGTGTACTGCTCATGCCCCGGGGTGTCGGCAATGATGAACTTGCGGCGGTTTGTCGAGAAGTAGCGATATGCTACATCAATCGTTATTCCCTGCTCACGCTCGGCCTTCAGTCCATCAAGCAGCAGGGCGTAATCGATCTCCTCCCCCGCGTGACCCTCCCTGCGGCTGTCCGCCTCAAGGGCAGCGAGCTGGTCTTCGTAGAGTTTTCTGCTGTCGAACAGGAGGCGGCCGATGAGCGTTGATTTGCCGTCATCCACCGAGCCGGCGGTCAGAAGCCGCAGCAGGTCCTTCTTCTCATCCTGGTTTAAAAAGGTCTGGATATCATCCAGGTTCCGGCTGCTGTCAAGACGGTGATTATCCGTGCTGTTGCCGTTCATCAGAAGTAACCCTCCCGCTTTTTCTGCTCCATGCTGGCAGCCTGATCGAAGTCAATGACCCGGGTCGTCCGTTCCGATTTGCTGACGGTCATCATCTCCTCCACAATTTCCTCGATGGTTGCCGCGGAAGATTCAACCGCCCCGGTCAGCGGATAGCAGCCGAGGGTTCTGAAGCGGACCATCCGCATCCGAGCCTGTTTGCGCAGCTCCTCCGGCATCCGATCATCATCGACCATGATGAGGTTTCCATCAATTTCTACTATCGGCCGCTCCTTGGCGTAATAGAGAGGGACTATCGGGATCCGCTCAAGACGGATGTACTGCCATATGTCGAGTTCCGTCCAGTTGGAGATGGGAAAAACGCGAATCGATTCACCCTTGTGCACCCGGGTGTTGTAGAGGTTCCACAGTTCAGGCCGTTGATTCTTCGGGTCCCATTGGTGGCTGCGGTCACGAAAGCTGAAGATCCGCTCCTTGGCCCGCGATTTCTCCTCCTCCCGGCGCGCACCCCCGAAGGCGGCAT